>NZ_JBVFVY010000008.1:0-101455 GCF_055522295.1 Micrococcus sp. CS26 | reverse complement strand
GACGCCCCTCCGGCCTCGTTGGCCCCGGCCCGAGTCAACAACGTCATGCCCTCCTACACCTAGAGGGCCTGTGGTTGAAGAGTCGGTCTTACGATGGACAATGGTCCAAACCAGCGACACCAGTGCGCACTGTTCGTGCTGTGGGCGGCGTCTGCCGTTGAGCAGGTTGCACGCGTTGGCGGATGGCGCGGCTTACGTCTGCCGGCGGTGCGGCTTATGGATTGCGGTCCGTCGTCGCTGAGTGATTCCGTTGAAACGTCTGGTTGTGGATGTGCCGATGATCAAAGGTAGCTACAGATGACTTCGGCATTGCACTGAGCGGGGTCGCCGGCCGCCGCGGTTCCGTGAAGGCCGGCAACGGTTTCTCTGAGCGCGGTGAGTTCGGCGATGTGCCTGTCCAGGTTCGTCAGGTGCTCGGCAAGCTGATCACGCACGTGGCCGCACGGCGCCGTGCCAGCATCCCGGATTTGGAGGATGTCGAGGATTTCGGCCAGAGTGAGGCCGGCAACTTGGCTGCGCCGGATGAATTCAAGCCTGACGATCGTGTCCTCTGGATAGTCGCGGTAGCCGTTGGTGGCTCGGTCGGCCTGCGGCAGGAGCCCTCGCTCCTCGTAAAACCTCAAGGCCTTGGTCGTCACGCCGGAGGCCGCCGCTACTTCACCGATACGCATGCTTCACCTCGTTCTCGAAAGACTCCGTAATCTTCCATTTTGCTGGAAGATCACGAAGGTGATGGGGGTCTTTGTGGTGTGCCAATTCCTTCGTGCTCCCGCCTGTACGTTTCTCGACCCGGTTAGGGGGTGAGGTCGAGTTGTTCGAGGGCGACCTGGTAGGCCTCGTGGTAGGTCGGGAATTGGGCGACCTGGTCCAGGAGCGTGTCGATCGGCAGTTGCGTGCGGATGGCGAGGGAGGCGTGGTGGATCCACTCTCCGGCCATGGGGCCGACGGCCCAGGCTCCGATGAGGATCTTCCGGTCGGCGTCGGCGAGTAGGCCGAGGTGCCCGCGGGGGTCCTGCTCGTAGGTCCAGGGTCGGGCGATGGCGTCGGCGAGGTCCAGTTCCGTGGCGATGGTGCGGATGCCCTGCTTCGTTGCCTGTTCCTGGGTTAGTCCGGCGCCGGCGATTTCGGGGTCGGTGAATACGACACGCGGTATGCCGTCGTAGGTGGCCGGGTGGGGTCGGCCGAGGATGGCGTCGGCGGCGATCCGGCCTTGGTACTTCGCGACGTGGGTGAAAGGCATGATGCCGGTGACGTCGCCGATGGCCCACGTGTTTTCGCCGGCGCGGCAGTGGTCGTCGATCTGGATTTCTCCGTGGTCGCCGAGGGTTACGCCAGCGTGTTCGAAGCCGAGTCCTTCGGTGCGTGGTGTGCGGCCGGTACCGAAGATCACGACGTCTGCTGCCACCTCACCGGCTGGATCGCCGTCGCGTGTCTGAAGCTCGATGATGCTGTCGGCTCCCTCGCGCCGCGCCTGGACGGCGGAGGTGGCCAGCCGGATGTCGATGCCGGCCTCCTGCAGGTACTGGTGGGCAAGTTCCCCCACCCGGGGCCCTTCGCGGTCCAGTAACCTCTCGCCGCAGTGGATCAGGGTGATGGCCACTCCGAAGCGGGCCAGGAACGTCGCGGTTTCCACGCCGACGGCGCTGCCGCCGATGATGACCGCCCGCTCGGGGAGCGTGCTGGTGGTGTAGGTTTCACGGTTCGTCCAGGCCGTGATCTGGTCGATGCCGTCCAACGGTGGGATCACGGCGTCGGAGCCGGTGGCGATAATGATGTGCTCGGCTGTGATCTCGCGGTCTCCAGCCTGGATCCGGCCCGGTCCGGTAATCCGAGCTTCGTCCTTGATCACCACGGCGCCCTCTTTGATGTACCCGTCGACCTGTGCCTGGTCATCGAGGTTCCGGATCATGTAGTCCCGGTACTTTGCAGTGGCAGCCCAGTCCAGTTCGGCGCCGGAGACACCGGCGGCCCGTTGAACTTCCGTGCGCGCTTCCGGCGGCCGCAGGACGGTCTTGGAAGGGATACACGCCCAGTAGGCGCATTCCCCGCCGATTAGTTCCCGCTCGAAGACCACGACGTTCTTCCCGGCTTTCAGAAGCCGGTCGGCCGCGACCTCCCCGCCTGGGCCCAGACCGAGGACGGCAACATCGAAATGTTCACTCATGAGAATTTCTCCTTCAGATTCAGCGGATCTTTCCCGGCTCTTTCCGGTCCTTCGTCAACATCTCGCACCGGCCCCGGCCCGCCTCCTGCACCGGTACTGAACCCGTGCAAGCCCTCCAGTTGCCAGTGGTGGTCCGGCGGGTAGTGGTGGGTGGTCGGTTGGTTCAGCAGGCGCAGCTTTGGACGCCGTTGCTTACCTGGTCGGTGGCGGGTCCTGGTGTGTGGGTGAGCATCTTCTCAGCCATGGAGGATCCGAGTTCGTAGGCCTCTTTGACAGGCATGATGGTGCCGCCGGGGTGGGTTTCGAGCCAGGGCGCTGCGTCGTCGGGTGAGGCGAAGAAGTGGACCTGGTTGCAGAACGATGAGCGGACGGAGCTGATGTCCTCCGGGTTCACCAGGGACACCACGGCGGTGGCCGGCTCCACGCTGGTGACACCCATCGCTGTGACAGCCACCCGTACCGGGGTGCCTGTGGCCTGATGTGAGGATTCGATACGCGCGGATGCGCCCAGCAGGGTCGGGAAGATCAGGGTGTCCAGCGCGCACCAGGTGTAGAGTTGCTCACCGTTTACCTCGAACCGGTGCTGCGTGGGGCGCTGCGTCAGGCCCTGCCCGATGATCCGCCCGGACCCGTCGTACTCCGTGTCGCCCATCGCCTTGAGGGCAGTGCGGACTTCCTCCCCGGCACGGCCGGTCGCCGCGGCGAGGTCGCTCACGTCGACCGGGTCGCCCAGGGCGAGGAGTTTCAGTAGGGGCATCCACAGCCAGGGCTCCATCCCCGTCTCGTTGGACGCAAGCCGGTCAGTGACCTCGCTGATGTTGTTCATCGCGGTCGTTCCTTTCAAGGCATGGTGTGTCAGTGTTCGGCGATCGGTGGTTCAGGTGTTCAGGCGGCGCAGCAGGAAAGTTTGGAGACATCCGTCTTGAAGGACTGGGCAACGATCTTGATGCCCTCGGCCATGGTCAGGTACGGGCTCCAGAGGTTCGCGACCTGATCGACGGTCATCCCGGCCTGCAGGATGTACACGCCTGTTGCAGCGAGGTCGCCGGCTTCCTTCGCGACGGCGGTGATACCGACGATCCTGCCGGTGTCGGCGTCTGCGACCATCTTGATGAATCCGCGGGTGTCCCGGTTCACCACGGCGCGGGGTATGTATTCCAGCGGTACAACCCGGCATTCGCACCTGATCCCGGCGTCTCTTGCCTGCTTGTCGGTCATGCCGACAACCGCGAGGTTAGGGCTGGTGAACGTGACGCGGGGCAGGTGGCTGTAGTCCACGGCGCGGCCGGCGTCGCTGAAGGCGTTGTCGACCATCAGGGTGCCGTGGGATGCGGCGACGTACACGTATTCGGGGTGCCCGGTCACGTCCCCCGCAGCCCAAACGCGTGGGTTAGAGCTCACCAGGGTGTCCTCGACGACGACTTCCCCCTTGTCCCCGGTCTTCACGCTCACCCCGGCCAGGTTTAGCCCGTCGGTGACCGGGCGCCGACCCGTGGCGACGAGGACCTTGGAGGCCCGGAGGGTTTCGCGCCCGCCGGCGATGTCGGCCTGGGCGGCAATGCCGCCGTCCGTGTCCTGGGTGATGGAGGAGACGGTGGAGCGGCGGATGACCCGGATGCCCTCGTTGGCGAAGACGCTCATCAATGCCCTGGATGCTTCGGGTTCCTCACCCGATGCCAGGCGAGAGCGCACCAGCATGGTGACCTTCGAGCCGAGGCGGGCGAAGAGTTGGGCCTGTTCCAGGGCGACGTACCCGCCGCCGATGACCAGCAAGGACTCGGGTACCTCGTCGAGTTCCATGGCCGTGGTCGATGTCAGGTAATCGACCGTGTCCAGACCATTGATCGGTGCGGCCCACGGGGTGGAGCCGGTCGCGACCAGATAGTGGGCGGCCGTGATCGTCTCCCTGGTCCCGTCCTGCGCGGTGACCTCCAGCGCAGGGTCCGCGGCGGTGCCGGTGAATACAGCATTGCCGTGGCGCAGCTCCCACCCGTAGTCCGCGACGAGGTCCACGTACTTATCGGAGCGCACGTTCTCCACCAAGGCGCGCTTTCCCGCGATGAGTGCTTCCATGTCCACGGGTCCCGCGGTGGCGGTGAGGCCGGGGAACCTGCCGGCGTCCTGGGCGGTGTGGCGTGCCTCGGCTGCGGCGAGCAGAGCCTTGGAGGGGATGCATCCGGTGTTCACGCAGGTCCCGCCCACGGTCCCGCGTTCGATCATGACGACCCGTTTGTCGAGGTTCGTTGCCCTGATCGCGGCAGCGAACGCGCCACCACCGGAACCGATGATCGCCAGATCGAAATGCGGTACTGCCTCGTTCATGCGAATCTCCCTACACTGCCATCGGGCACCGGTTCATTGCGTGACGGCAGAAGCTGATGGCTGGTTTTCCAGTGGTTGATCTTCAGTCTGCACCTTCCCCTACGGGGGAAGGTCAAGGGTTCTCTGAACGGACGACGGGCTGGGGGCCCTCGAGGTGGTCGAGGCCGGTCCAGGCGATGTCTTCAAGCGGCCCGTAGGCGGGCGAGGTCGTTCCGGCGCGGCAGGCGTACTCCCACTCGGCCTCGGTGGGCAATCGGTACCCGTCAGCGCTCGTGTTCCAGGTAACGGAGCGTCCGTCCCCAGCACGCGTGTAGGCCGGCTGCAGCTCTTCGGCATTGGATAGCTCGTTGCAGAGGTTGATGGTCTCGAACCATGTCAGAGGCGTGAGCGGGCGTCCGGTGCTCCGGTCATGGAGGGGGTGCACTGCCATCTCGAAGGGCTCCAGTTCCACATCCCGTGTGGTCCCGCGGCGGGCGTCGCGCAGGGTGATTTTTCCCGAAGACAGGGTGGCCATGGAGGGCTGGTTCATGGTGTCAGCGTCGCACACGGGCTGACTGGAGAACTATGACCCCTAGTCGATCAAGGTTCAAATGTCAATACCTAAGTGACTCATGGTCGCATGAAACATATTTGCGCGTTTGTGAAATCTTCGCTGCATCTCGACAGCACCATCGCCCGGAAGCGCACCCCGGCCGCCCACACCTCCGCCCCTGCAGTAGACTCCTGAACACTGTTCAACTCGTCGGGCACTCGCCATGCGCCCCGCGCCTCGGCTGAGCGCCCCCTCGCACTCGCTTCCGCACCAGGAGTCCCTCCATGAGCACTTCCGTGCCCTCGTCCCACGACGGCCACGTCCGCCCCGCGGCCACCACGACGGCGGACCGCCCCACCGACGCCGGCCGCCCCCGTCGCGGTTCCGCCGGCGGCAGCCTCGCGCGCATCGCCGTCATGACCGCGTTGATGGCCGTCCTCGGTCTGGTGCCGCCGATCGCCGTCGCCGGTGTGCCCGCCCCGATCGTGCTGCAGAACATCGCCGTGATCCTGGCCGGTGTGATCCTCGGCCCGTGGCGCGGTGCCGCCTCGATGGCGCTGTTCGCCGGCCTCGTGGCGCTCGGCCTGCCGCTGCTCAGCGGCGGCCGCGGCGGCCTGGGCGTGTTCGCCGGCCCGACGGCCGGCTTCATCCTCGGCTGGATCCCGTCCGCGCTGATCGTCGGCCTGATCTTCTGGGCCCTCACTTCCCGTGCCCGTCCCGGCCTCGGCGCCGGACGGGTCGCGCTCGGTGCGGCCGTCGCCGGGCTGATCGGCGGCGTCGTCATGGTCTACTTCTTCGGCGTGCTCGGCTTCGTCGGGATCGCCGGGATGGAGTTCGGCGCCGCCGTCCTCTCCATGGCCCCGTTCGTGCCCGGTGACCTGATCAAGCTCGTCGTGTCCGTCATCCTCATCGTCGGCCTGTGGAAGGCCTACCCCCGCGCCTTCCGATGAGCCAGGACCGTTCCGTCACCCTCACGGGCGTCCGCGTCGAGGCCGACGGCCCCGAGGGCGTCGTCGTCCTCCTCGACGGCGTGGACCTCACCCTCACGGCCCCGCGCGTGGCGGTGATCGGGGAGAACGGCTCCGGCAAGTCCACGCTGGCCCGCGCGATCGCCGGGCTGGCCGACGTCGTCGCCGGGGAGGTGACCGTGCACGGGGTGGACGCCGTCCGGGACGTGAAGGCGCTGCGCCGCACCGTCGGCTTCGTGTTCGCGAACCCGGCCGCGCAGATGGTCATGCCCACCGTCCGGGAGGACGTGGAGCTGACCGTGAAGTCGCTCAGGGACGACGCCGGTCGCCGCCTGACCAAGGACGACGTCGCCGCACGCGTGGCCGCGGCGCTCCAGGAGCACCGGCTCACCGCGCTCGCGGACCGGGCGTGCCTGTCCCTGTCCTCGGGACAGGCACAGCGGCTGGCCATGTGCTCGGTGATGACCGCCGGGCCGTCCCTGGTGATCGCCGACGAGCCGACCTCCCTGCTGGACGGCCGGCACCGGCGGATCGTGGCCGACCGGCTGCTGGCCGCCGACCCCTCGGCCCCGGACGGGTTCCAGCTGCTGCTGGTGACGCACGACCTCGAGCTGGCCCGTGCGTGCGACGAGGCGGTGTGGATCCACGGCGGCCGTGTGGAGCGGACCGGCCCGGCCGAGGACGTGGTCGAGGCGTACGAGCGCTTCCTGGACCACGCCGTGGCGGCGGAGCTGCGCTGATGCTCTCCCTGTACATCCACGGCGACTCGCCCCTGCATCACGCCCGTGCCGGCCTCAAGACGGGCCTGTTCGCGGTGTGGGTGCTGGCCCTGACCCTGCTGCCGCTGTCCCTGTGGACGGCGGGCGCCGCCGTCGTGGGCGCCGTGACCGCGTATCTCGTGGGCTTCGGGCTGCGGCGTGGGGCGGCGATGATCGCCTCCGATCTGCGCGCCCTGTGGCTGTTCTACGTGGTCCTGTTCGCGGCGCAGTGGATCTTCACCGACGCGTTCGCCGCCGGACTCATGGTGGCGCGCGTGCTCGGGCTCGTGCTCACCGCGCAGGTGTTGACGCGCACCACCCGGATCGCGGACATGACCGGGGTGGCCGAGGCGGTGCTGCGGCCGGTCGAGCGGATCCCGTGGGCGGGGCCACGCCTGGCGCGGGCGGGGTTCCGCGCCGACCGCGTGGGCCTGGCGATGGGCCTGGTGCTCTCCTCGATCGGCCACCTGCGCGCGCTGGCCGAGCAGATCCGGCATGCGCAGGCCGCCCGCGGGGTACGGATGGCGCCGTGGGCCTGGGCGCTGCCGCTGCTGGTGCTCAGCTTCAAGCACGCCGACGACGTCGGGGACGCCCTGGCCGCCCGCGGCATCGACTAGAGCCCCCGGCCCTCCCGCGTTGGGGGCGGGCCGGTTCAGAGGGGGTTGTCCAGGGGCAGACGGTCGCGGTCGTAGGTGATCTCGGTGAAGCCGTGGGGCGCGGGCTTGCCGTCCTCGCCCAGGGACACGAACACGATCTTGTCGATGGTCAGGATCATCTCGCCGGTCACGATGTTCCGCACCTTCGCCCGCATGGTCAGGGACGTGCGCCCGAACTCGGTGGCGCGCAGGCCCATCTCGATCATGTCGCCCTGCTTCGCCGAGGCCAGGAAGTTGATCTCCGAGATCAGCTTCGTCACGCACCGCGGGTTGCCCAGCTGCAGGGTCGCGTAGATGGCCGCCTCCTCGTCGACCCAGCGCAGCAGCGAGCCGCCGAAGAGGGTGTTGTTCGCGTTGAGGTCCTCCGGCTTGACCCACTTGCGGGTGCGGAAGTTGACGTCGTCGTGGGCGGCGCGGTCGGCCGAACGGGTGAAGAGCGTGGAGTCCATGGCCCCACGGTAGAGCGACGCCGACGCCGGCACGAGAGAGGGCGCCCGATGCGGAGACGTGCTCGAGCAGGCCGTAGGGTCGCCGGAGGGATCCGCAACGGAGCACACAGGAAGGACCCGGCCGATGACCATCCGCCCCCACCCCGACCCCGCCACACCCGACGCCACCTGGCGCGATGTGCCGGTGCTCGGCTTCACGGTCGCCGCCGGCATCGCCGTCCTGTTCTGCCTGGTCTGGCTGCTCCGCGACGGGCTCACCACCGACTACACGTGGGGGCTGCTGCTGTCCCCGGTGCTCATGAGTGTGCCCGGGGCGGCGGTGATGGTCCTCTGGGAGCGGCTCCTCGCCCGCGTCCCGCGGCTGGCCGCCACGCTGGTGGCCGTCGCCGCCCTCCTGGCCCTCGGGCTGGTGCTCGCCTGGTGGCTCGTCGAGGTGAACGCGCAGACGCACCTGTTCACCGGGAGCACGTTCTGGCTGCTCGCCGTCGCCCCGGTCTGCGCGGGCCTCGCCTGGCTCGCACACCGGCTGCTCCCGGCGGCCCGCCGTCCCGTGGAAGAGCCCCCCGCCGCCCTCGACGACGACGCCTGGGCCCGCCGCCTCGCCGGCGTCCTGCGGCTGCGCAAGGACCTGCCCGACGCGCGGGTGGGCGAGATCGTCCGTGACGCGCGGGCACGCGGGGCCGCGGCCGGGCGCCCGCTGGCCGAGGAGCTCGGCTCCCCGGAGTCGTACGCCGCGGGCTTCCAGAAGGACCGGGTCGCCGCGCCCCGCCGGCGGGCCTGGGCGGTCACCGCGTTCGTGGTGATCATCCTGGCCACCCGTCTCCCGGGCGTGGTGGCCGGGGAGCGGCTCAGCGCGTGGGACGTCGCGTACCCGCTGGTCGCCGTCGTCGTGCTGGTGTGGACGTGGCTCGACTACCGGGCCGCCGTGCGTCGCGCCCGCCGCTGAGGGGTCTCAGGCCCCCGCGGCGGCCAGCACCCTCGCCACGTGCCGGCGGTGCACCTGGTGGATGACCTCGATCAGTCCGCACCCGAGCGCGGCGACCACCAGCGCGGCCACGAGCAGGTCCGCCGGCGGGACCTCCATCCGGTGGTACCAGCGGGAGGCCGGCACCAGCACGACGGCGGCCAGCACCGCGTACATCGCCAGGATCAGCAGCGCCACGCGCGCGTTCAGCGGCCGGGACATCACGCTGAGCACCCACAGGCCCAGCAGGGTCAGGGTGATCATGAACGCGGCCTGCTGGCGGGCCAGGTCGACGTCGCCGGCGGTGAGGCGCACGTACGTCTGCAAGGCCACCATGGACAGCAGGATCACCGCGCCGGAGGGGATCGCGAACCGCAGCGCCCGCCCCAGGAAGCCGGGCACATAGCGGCGCGGGTTCGGCAGCAGGGCGAGGAAGAACGTGGGCGCGCCGATCATGATGAAGTCCACCGTGGAGGCCTGCCGCGGCAGCAGCGGGAACTGCCACGCGAACAGGGAGAACACCACGCCGAACAGCAGCGCGTACGTCGTCTTCGTCAGGTAGATGTGGGCGAGCCGCTCCATGTTCGCGATCACCTGGCGGCCCTCGCCGAGCACGCGCGGCAGGCGGTCGAAGCGCCCGTCCAGCAGCACCATCCGGGACACCGCCTTGGTGGCCGGGGCCGCGTTGCCCATGGCGATGCCCAGGTCCGCGGTCTTCAGGGCCAGGGCGTCGTTCACGCCGTCGCCGGTCATGGCCACCACGTGCCCGCGCGACTGCAGCGCCTGCACCATCGCCTTCTTCTGGTCCGGGCTGACGCGGCCGAACACGTCGTGCTCGGCCATCACGGCGGCGAGCTCCCCGGGATCGTCCGGCAGGGTGCGCCCGTCGTAGGCCTGGCCCGCCACCTCGAGGCCCACCTCGCGGGCCACGGCGGCCACGGTGCGCGGGCTGTCCCCGGAGATCACCACGGTCCGCACGCCCTGCGCGTGGAAGTAGTCGAGGGTCTCGGCGGCGTCCGAGCGCACGTTCTCGCGGAACGTCACGACGGCGACCGGGACGACTCCGGCGGGCAGCACGTCCCCGACCAGGGGCTCGTCCGTGCGGGCCAGCAGCAGCACGCGGCGGCCGGCGTCCGCGTCGGCGTGGACCTGGGCGCGGACGGCCTCGGCGGCCTCGGGGCCGAGGACCTGCTCGTCCACGAGGGCCTCGGGCGCGCCGAGCAGCCACGTGCCGGCCGCGGCCCCAGCCTCGGGGCCGAACGCGACCGCCGACCACCGGCGTGCGGAGGAGAACGCCACCTGGGCCGCGGGGTCCACGGCCGGGACGGCCGTGAAGGGCTCGCGCAGGGCCGCCGCGGTGGGGTTCACGTCCGGGTCTGCGCCGAACCAGGCGAGCACGGCCCGAGCCCCGTCGCCGACCTCGGCCGGGGCGCCGTCGTCGTGGGCGTCCGGGGACGCGTCCGCCGAGGCGGGCGCGGCGAGCCGGTCGAACCGGACGCCGCCCTCGGTGAGGGTGCCGGTCTTGTCCAGGCAGACGGTGTCCACGCGGGCCAAGACCTCCACGGCGGGCTGCTCCTGGATGAGGACCTCCTGCTGGGCCAGCTTGAGCGCGGCCACGGCGAACGCGATGGTCGTCATGAGCGCCAGGCCCTGCGGGATCATGCTGGTCACCGCCGCCACGGACGCGATCAGCGCGGGCTCCAGGGCGGCCTCGCGCGGCTGGGAGAGGGCGAGGGCCCAGCCGCCGACCGCCGTCATCTGGCCGTGCACGATCACCGCGATGATCGGCACCAGGGCGATCGTCAGCCAGCGGGCCACCTTCTCCAGGGCGCCGCGCAGCTCCGAGTGGATGGCGGAGTAGCGGCGGGCCTCGGCGCTGAGCCGGGCCGCGTGCGAGGCCGAGCCCACCGCCGTCGCGCGTACCAGGCCCGCGCCGGCCACGACGGCCGAGCCCGAGAGCACGGCGTCCCCGGGGGTCTTCGGCACGGGGTCGTTCTCCCCGGTGAGCAGCGCCTCGTCCATGTCCAGGCCGTCCGAGACGAGGACCTCGCCGTCCACGGGCACCTGGTCGCCGCGGCGCAGCACCACGACGTCGTCCCGCACGATCTGCGCCATCGGCAGGGGCACGCGCGCCCCGTCCCGGATGACGACGACGTCGTCCTGGTGCAGCAGCGCGATCCGGTCCAGCTTCCGCTTGGCCGAGTACTCCTGGACCACGCCGATCACCACGTTGGCCACGGCCGCCAACGAGAACAGCAGGTCCAGCCAGCGGCCCATCAGGATCACGACGACGGCGCACAGCGCGATCGCCAGGTTGAACAGCGTGAACACGTGCACGCGCAGGATCTGCCCCAGCGAGCGGGACGTGTCCCGCGACTGGACGTTGACCAGGCCCGCGGCCTCCCGCTCGGCGACCTCGGCGGCGGTGAGCCCGGTGATCCCCGCCGCGCCGGTGAACCCCAGGCCCGTCCCGCTCTCGGGGGCGGACGGGTGCGCGGACGCAGGGGAGGGGGAGGCCATGGCACAGAATCTACCCAGCCGGCGTGGGGCCGGGCATCCGACGAGGGGATGAACCCGGGTGCGACCGCAGGCGGGACCGCGGGTGGGGCGGGCTCACTCGCCGGCCTGGCCGTCGATCCCCTCGCGCAGCAGGTCGGCGTGGCCGGCGTGGCGGCCGTACTCCTCGATCATGTGGGTGAGGATCCACCGCAGCGAGACCGGGTCCCGCCCCTCCCGGATCCGGTGGGCGCGGGCCAGGGCCGCGGCGCCGTCGTCGCCGTCCGCCGCGAGCAGGTCCACCACGATCTGCCGGGACCGCTCCACCTGGCCCTGCCAGAGGGCGCGCAGGTCCGCCGCGGAGTCCTGCGCCGCGCTGTGCCAGTCCCAGTCGGGGTCCGCGTCGAAGTCCGCGCCCACCCAGGGCGTCGAGGTGGGCTCGCCGAGGGCGACGGCCTCGAACCACCAGAACTCGACGAACGCGAGGTGCTTGAGCAGGCCGCCGAGCGTCATCGCGGACGGGTGCCCCGGCAGCCGGCGGTGCAGCGCGGCCGTGTCCAGGTCCGCCGTCTTCCACTCGATCGTGGCGCGCAGGAAGTCGAGGAAGCCCAGCAGGGTGGCGGCCTCGCCCGCGGCGAAGGGCGGCTCGGGGCGGCCCTGGTCGTCGTAGAACACGGTGGTCATGGCGGCCAGGCTACGCCCCACCCGCGTTGTCGTTCGGGAAACGGCGCGTCCGGGGGCGGGGGCGCGGGCGGCCGGGGGCGGGTGAGGTGGCGGACCTGGAACGCGTGCGGTCGCTTTGAGCCTGAAAAGTGCGCCCATACCGACCGCAGGCGTTCCCGGAACGGGCGGGCCGGCGTCGTCGGCCTGGCGGACGAGGTGCATGACGCCCTCGCGGTCGGAGGCGATCCTGCTCACCGCGGCGGATCGACCACGAGTCGCACCCGCGGGCTCGCCTGCTCGGCGGCGCCCTCCTGGGTCTCGGCGATCCGGCGCCAGATGCGGTCCGCCGACGGGTCGACCATCAGGTGCCCCATCTGCCGGATGACGGTGCCGAACACGGACGTCGGCATGCTGCGCCGCGGGGCGAAGCCGGACCGGCGCAGGCGCTCGGTCTGTTCCGTGGTCAGGTCCACGAGGCGCTCCAGCAGGGACTCGGTCTCCCCGCCGGCCTCCAGCAGCGAGCGGCGCACGTAGGCCCCCACCACCGGGTGGTCGGCCAGCAGGTCCGCGAACGCCGCGTCGCGGGCCGCGGACACCACCTGTGGGGTGCCCACGAGCGGGACCTCGTCGAGGGTCGCGGCGATCAGGCGCAGCACGTCGTCGTCGACGGCGCGGGTCAGCCCCGCCTTGCTGCCGAAGTGGTGCCGCACCAGCCCGGGGGCGACGCCGGCCCGTTGCGCTATCTCGCGGACGCTGGCCATCTCGACCCCCCGCTCGGCATACAGCTCGAGGGCCGCCAGGCGCAGGCGCGCGGGGGAGGAGAGATCGTCCTGATCGAAGGGCAGGGGGGTGTTCATCGGGTCCTCGGGGCTGGGTCGGCGGATGGGATGGCCCGTGGTCGGGAGATGAGGATGCGGGGGCTCGCTGAACCCTACGGCAGGGATCGAAACGCCCCCCGCACCCTTCTTGCACGCTAGTGCAACATCGTGCTTGAGTGTGCAACATCAGCTCAGTGAGGCATGTCACAGACGACTGCCGCCCGCCTCCGCGACCACCACACCTCCCAGGGGGACCCATGCAGACCACCGACACCGTCCTCGGCACCCCGTCCACCATGGGCGACGACGAGCAGCTCACCACCACTCGCCTCCTGCGGGACGCCGCCCGGACCTTCGGGGATCAGCAGATCATCCACACCCGCGGCGGCGGCTCCCGGTGGCAGACCACCTACGCGGCCGTGTGGGAGCGGGTGCGCCGCATGGCCGCGGCCCTGCGCGCCGAGGGCGTCGGGCCGGGGGACCGGGTCGGCCTGCTGCTGTGGAACGACGTCCGCCACCTCGAGTCCTACTTCTCCGTCCCGCTGCTGGGCGCGACCATGGTGCAGCTCAATCTGCGCCTGGCGCCCACGGACCTGGCCTACGTGATCACCCACGCGCAGGTGGGGACGATCGTCGTGGACGAGACCCTCCTGGAGCTCGCCGCCGCGCTCGAACCGCACCTGCCCGGGGGCATCCGCTGGATCGTGGCCGGCGACGGCGAGCTCCCCGCCGACTGGGCCGGTCGCGGCGACGTCCTCTCCTACGAGGCCCTCCTCGACGGGCAGGAGCCGCTCGAGACAGCGGACCTGCCGAACGTGAGTGAGCGCTCCGCCTCCGGCGCCTGCTACACCACGGGCACCACCGGCCGTCCCAAGGGCGTCTTCTACTCGCACCGGGCCACCTGGCTGCACGCGCACGCCGTGGTGTCCACCCTGGGCATGACCATGGCGGACACCGCCCTGCTGCTGACCCCCATGTTCCACGCGCAGTGCTGGGGCCTGCCGTTCGCCGCCGTCGCCGTGGGCGCGCGCCTGGTGCTGCCGGGCCGGTTCAACCTCACGGACACCCCGTGGCTGACCTCCACCCTCGTGGACCACGGCGTCACCGTGGCCCCGGCAGCCCCCGCGATCCTCATGCCGATGCTCCACCACCTCCGCACCCTCGAGACGCCCCCACGGATGGACGGCGTGCGCCTGCTGTGCGGCGCGACGGAGCCCCCCGTGGCCATGATGCGCGGCTTCGACGAGCTCACCGGCGCGGAGGTCATCCACGCCTACGGCGCCACGGAGACCTCGCCCATCGTCTCCCTCAACCGCATGAAGCCGAGCCTCATGGACACCCTCTCCGAGGATGAGCGGTGGAACCTCAAGCGGTTCCAGGGCCTCGTCGTCGTCGGGGTGGACGTGAAGATCACCGACCCCCTGGGCGAGCTGCTGCCGCCCGGCGAGGAGAACGTGGGCGAGATCCGCCTGCGCGGGCCCTGGGTGACCACCTCCTACGCAGACAACGCCGAGGCCACCGAGGCCGGCTTCGACGACGAGGGCTACTGGCGCTCCGGGGACCTGGGCTACCTCTCCCCGGAGGGCTACCTCAAGGTCACCGACCGCCTGAAGGACGTGGTCAAGTCCGGTGGCGAGTGGATCTCCTCGATCGACCTGGAGAACCACATCATGACCGTCCCCGGGGTCCGCGACGCCGCCGTGATCGGTGTCCCCCACCCCCAGTGGGAGGAGCGCCCCCTGGCCCTCGTGGTGCGGGACGAGGACTCCGACGTCGACCAGGACGCCGTCCTCGCCGCACTCGCCGAGCGCTTCGCCACCTGGCAGCTGCCCGACGAGGTCCGCTTCGTGACGGAGATCGATCGGACCGGCGTCGGGAAGGTCAACAAGCGCAAGCTGCGCGCCGACTACGCCGACGCCCTCACCTCCGGCCGCTGACCGGCCCGCCCCCTCCCCAGACCCACCCCGACCCCAGGAGACCCCGTGACCCAGGACGCCTTCCTCTACGACGCCCTCCGCACACCGCGCGGTGCCGGCAAGCCCTCCGGCTCCCTCCACGAGGTCAAGCCGATCGACCTCGTCGTCGGCCTGACCCACGCCCTGCGCGACCGCCATGAGGGGCTCGACCCCGCCGACATCGAGGACATGATCCTCGGCTGCGTCAGCCCGGTGGGCGACCAGGGCGCGGTCCTGCCCCGGGTGGCCGCCCTCAAGGCGGGCCTGCCGCAGACCGTGGCCGGCGTGCAGCTGAACCGGTTCTGCGCCTCCGGGCTCGAGGCCGTGAACCAGGCCGCCGCCCGCATCCGCTCCGGCTGGGAGTCTCTGCTCGTGGCCGGCGGCGTGGAGTCCATGTCCCGCGTGCCCATGGGCTCCGACGGCGGCGCGTGGGCCATGGACCCGGCCACCTCCCTGGCCACCGACTTCGTCCCGCAGGGCGTCTCCGCGGACCTGATCGCCACCCGTGAGGGATTCAGCCGCGCAGAGCTGGACCGCTTCGCCGCGCAGAGCCACCGCCGTGCTGCGGCGGCGTGGCAGGAGGGCCGGTTCGCCCGCTCCGTGGTCCCGGTGACGGACATGAACGGGATGACCGTGCTGGACCGGGACGAGACCATCCGCCCCGACTCGTCCGTGGAGACCCTGGCCACGCTCAAGCCCTCCTTCGAGGCGCTGGGCCGGGAGGCGGGCTTCGACGCCGTGGCGCTGGAGAAGTACAGCTCGCTGGCGGGGATCGAGCACCTGCACCACCCCGGCAACTCCTCGGGCATCGTCGACGGCGCCGCGCTGACGCTGATCGGCTCCGAGGAGGCCGGCCGGCGGGCCGGGATGAGTCCGCGGGCCCGGATCGTCTCCGCCGCCGTCGTCGGCTCCGAGCCCACCATCATGCTCACCGGCCCCACCCCGGCGTGCCGCAAGGCCCTCGAGGTGGCCGGCATGACCGCCGCGGACATCGACCTCGTGGAGATCAACGAGGCGTTCGCGGCCGTGCCGCTGCTGCTGATGAAGGAGATGGGCTGGACCGAGGAGCAGACCAACGTCAACGGCGGCGCGATCGCCATGGGCCACCCCCTGGGCGCCACCGGCGCCATGATCCTCGGCACCCTCGTGGACGAACTCGAGCGGCGCGACCTGCGGACCGGCATCGCCACGCTCTGCATCGGCGCCGGCATGGGCGTCGCCACGATCGTCGAGCGCGTCTGAGCGCCCCACCCACCCGACCGACCAGCACGGCAGGAAGAGCACCGGCATGAGTGAGCACATGATCACCTGGGACCAGGACGCCGACGGCGTCGTCACGCTGACCATGGACGACCCGCAGGCGCGGGTCAACACGATGAACGAGCGGTACCAGGACGCGATGGACGCCGTCGTGGACCGCCTGGAGGCGGAACGGGACACGGTGACCGGCGTCGTCCTGACCAGCGCGAAGAAGACCTTCTTCGCCGGCGGCGACCTGGACTCCCTGGCCCAGGCCGGCCCCGAGGACGTGGAGTCCGTGTTCGCGCTGACGCAGCGGGTCAAGGGCCAGCTGCGCCGCCTCGAGACCCTCGGCCGCCCCGTGGTCGCCGCGATCAACGGCACGGCGCTCGGCGGCGGCCTGGAGATCGCGCTGGCCTGCCACCGGCGCATCGCCGTGGACGACCCGGGGCTGAAGGTCGGCCTCCCGGAGGTCACCCTGGGCCTGCTGCCCGGAGGCGGCGGCATCACCCGCCTGGTGCGCATGGTGGGCGTGGAGCGCGCCCTGATGGACTGGCTGCTGCAGGGCACCGCCCGCGACGCCCGGGCCGCGATGGAGAAGGGGATCATCGACGAGGTCGTGACCGACCCCGCGGACCTGGTGCCCGCCGCCAAGCGCTGGATCCTGGAGCACCGCGACGACGCCGACGCCGCCGTGAAGCCCTGGGACGTCAAGGGCTTCACGATCCCCGGCGGCACCCCCGCCCAGGCCTCCTTTGCCTCCCGCCTGCCCGCGTTCTCCGCCACCCTGCGCCGGCAGCTCCACGGCGCGGACCTGCCCGCCCCGAAGGCGATCCTCAGCGCCGCGGTGGAGGGCTCGCAGGTGGACTTCGACACCGCCTCGCGCATCGAGACCCGGTACTTCGTGTCCCTCGTGACGGGCCACACCTCCTCCGCCATGATCCAGGCGTTCCACTCGGACATGCAGGCGCTGCGTTCCGGCACGGCCCTGGGCGGTCCCTCCCGCGAGCGCAGCACGATCACCACGGCGGCGGTGCTGGGCGCCGGGATGATGGGCGTGGGCATCGCCCACGCGCTCGCGCTCAACGGCGTGGACGTGATGCTCAAGGACGTCAGCCTGGAGGCCGCCGAGCGCGGCCGTGAGCGGGTGGGCGCCCTCCTCGAGGGGCGCGTGGCGAAGGGGCGCATGAGCCGCGAGGACGCCGACGCCGTCCTGGCCCGGGTACAGCCCACCGAGGACTATCAGGACCTCGCCCACGTGGACGCGGTGATCGAGGCCGTGTTCGAGGACGTCGAGCTCAAGGACGCGGTGTTCGCCGAGGTGGAGGAGGTGGTCGGCCCGGACACCCTGCTGTGCAGCAACACCTCCACGCTGCCGATCACCCTGCTGCAGGGCCCGCGGGAGCGGCCCCAGGACTTCATCGGCCTGCACTTCTTCTCCCCGGTGGACCGGATGAGGCTCGTGGAGATCATCCGTGGTGAGCAGACCTCCCAGCGCACGGTGGAGCGCGCCTACGACCTGGTGCAGCAGATCCGCAAGCTGCCCATCCTGGTCAACGACGGGCGCGGCTTCTACACCTCCCGCGTCTACGGCACGCTCGTGCTCGAGGCCGCGGCCCTCGTGGAGGAGGGCGTCGACGCGCAGCGGATCGAGCGGGCGGCCCGCCACGCCGGCTTCCCGGCCTCCCCGCTGGCCATGATGGACGAGGTCTCCCTGACCCTGATCCAGCACATCCGCCGCGAGGAGGAGAAGGCCGTCGCCGAGGCCGGCGGTGAGCGTCCGGTGCGTCCGGGCGAGCGCGTGGTGGAGCGCATGGTGGACGAGTTCGGCCGCCCGGGCCGCGCTCAGGGCGCCGGCTTCTACGAGTACCCGGAGGAGGGCCCCAAGCACCTCTGGCCGGGCCTGGCCGAGCACTTCGCCACCGGGGCGGACGTGCCCGAGCAGGACCTGCAGGACCGCCTGCTCTACCGCATGGCCATCGAGACGGCCCGCTGCTTCGACGACGGCGTCCTCACCGACGCCCCCTCGGCGAACCTCGGCGGCGTGTTCGGCATCGGCTTCCCGCCGCACACCGGTGGGCCCGTGACGTTCATGACGCACCGCGAGGGCGGACCGGCCGCGTTCGTGGCCCGCGCCGACGAGCTGGCCGACCGCTACGGCGAGCGGTTCCGTCCCGGCGACACCCTCCGGCAGCGGGCCGAGCGAGGCGAGGGGCCGGGCCGATGAGCGCCGCACCGCTGGCCGGGGTGCGCGTGGTGACCATCGCGCTGAACCTGCCCGGGCCCGTCGCCGCGGCCCGCCTGCAGGAGCTGGGCGCCGACGTCGTCACGGTGCTCCCGCCCAGCGGGGACCCCGTGGCCACCCTGGTGCCGGCCCTCTACGAGGAGCTGCACCGCGGGCAGTCGGTGCGCACCGTGGACATGAAGTCCCAGGCCGGGGCCGCCGAGATGGAGCAGATCCTGGCCGAGGCGGACGTGTTCCTCACCTCCCACCGCTCCGGGGCGCTGCGCCGGCTGGGCCTGGACGCCGACGCCGTCCGCGCCCGCCACCGGCGGATCTGCCAGGTGGACATCACCGGATACGACGGGGACCGCACGGACGTGCCAGGCCATGACATCAACTACCAGGCCGCGGCGGGCCTCCTGGCGCCGGGGGCTCCACCGCGGATCCTCGCGGCGGATCTGCACGGTGCCGAGCGGGCCGTCTCCGCCGCGCTGGCCCTGCTGTGGGCCCGCGGCGCGGACGGGGACGGCGGGCACGCCACGGTGGCGCTCGCCGATGCCGCGCACGCCCTGGCCCTGCCCAACCGGCACCGCATGACGGGCCCGCGCAGCCCCCTGGGCGGGGCCCTGCCCCACTACGGGGTGTATCCGGCGGCCGAGGGCCATGTGGCCGTCGGCGCGCTCGAGCCGCACTTCGCGGCCGCGCTCGTCGAGGGTCTCGGGCTGGACGCGGACGGGGACGTCCGCGCGCAGCTCACCGAGGCCCTCTCCCGGCACGACGCCGCCCACTGGCAGGTATGGGGGGAGGAGCGGGGCATCCCGCTCACCGCCCTGGCCAGCCCCACCGCCTGACCCCCACGACTCAGCACCCCCCCTCGAACGACCTCCAGGAGCCCCTCATGACCACCACGGATTCCCGCACCCGCTCGCTGATCGACGTCGACGTCCTCGAGTACCACCGCCTCCTGACGCCCGAGCAGCAGGAGAAGCTCGCGGAGATCCGCGCCGCCCTGGCCGAGATCGTCACCCCGCACGTGGCGGAGGCCTGGAGCCGGGACGAGTTCCCGCACGAGATCGCCCGCCGCGTCGGGGAGCTGGGCTACAACCACATCAGCGGCATGACCGAGGACCCGCTGTTCCGCGGGCACCTGATGGCCGAGCTGGCCCGCGCGGACATCTCCCTCAGCGTGTACTTCGCCCTGCACAACGACCTCGTCGGGGCCACCCTGGAGGCCCTGGGCTCGGAGGAGCAGAAGCAGACGTGGCTGCCGGGCCTGTACGCGATGGAGTACACCGGCTGCTTCGCGCTGACCGAGCCGGAGCACGGCTCCGACGTCGCCGGCGGCATGGCCACCACGGCCCGCCGAGAGGGGGACGAGTGGGTGATCAACGGGGCCAAGCGGTGGATCGGCAACGGCACCATGTCCCGCATCGCGATCGTGTGGGCCCGGGACGAGGAGGACGACCAGGTCAAGGGCTTCATCGTGGAGACCGACACCTCCGGCTACGAGGCCACCAAGATCGAGCACAAGACCGCGGTGAAGATCGTCCAGAACGCGGACATCACCTTCACGGACGTGCGCATCCCGGCGGAGAACAAGCTGGAGAAGGCCAACACCTTCGCGGACACCAACGTGATCCTGCTGGGCTCCCGCAACGGCCTGGGCTGGCAGGCCGTGGGCGCGCAGCAGGGCATCCTCGACGCCGCCCGCCGCTACGCGCTGGAGCGCACCCAGTTCGGCCGCCCGATCGCCGGGCATCAGCTGGTGCAGTCCCTGCTCGTGCAGATCGCGGCCAACCTGGCGGCCACCCTGGGCATGGCGCACCGGGCGGTGCAGCTGGAGGCCGCCGGCGAGGTGTCCATGACGCAGGCCTCCCTGGTGAAGCTGAAGACCTCCCAGATGTGCCGCGAGTCGGCCGCGCTGGGCCGGCAGATGATGGGCGGCAACGGCATCCTCGCCGACGTCGGGCTCGGTCGGTTCTTCTGCGACGTCGAGGCGATCTTCACGTACGAGGGCACCTACGAGGTGAACTCGCTGATCGTGGGCCGCGGCCTCACCGGACACTCCGCCTTCCTCTGACCCCCCTCCGACGACCGCCCCACCAGATCAGGAGCCACCGTGACGACCTCCGAGACCACCTCCGAGACCACCTCCGAGACCCCCGACACCTCCGCGACCACCCACGGCCGGCCCACCGAGCGCCGGGGTCATGTGGCCGAGCTGCTCTCGGCCACCGTGGCCCGGCAGCCGGATGCCGTGGCCCTGCGGATCGGTGAGGCCCGCATGACCTACCGCGAACTGGACCAGGTCACGGCCGCGACGGCCGGCTGGCTGCGCCACCGCGGGGTGGGCCCGGGGGACCGGGTGGCCGTGATGCTGCCCAACGTCCCGGCCTTCGTGGCGGTCTACGAGGCGCTCATGCGTCTGGGCGCGGTGATGGTGCCGCTCAACCCGCTGTTCACCGCCCGTGAGCTGGAGTACTTCCTCGAGGACTCCGGGGCGCGCATGCTCTGGGCCATGCCCGGGCTGCCGGCCGTGGACGAGGTGGCCGGGAACGTCGACGTCGAGGTGGTCACCCTGGACCTCGAAGCGGTCGGGCGGGAGTGCGCCGCCGAGGGCATCGCCCCGGTCACGGAGATCACCCCGCGGGACCCCGACGACGACGCCGTCCTGCTCTACACTTCGGGCACCACGGGGCGACCCAAGGGTGCCCGGCTGACGCACACGAACCTGCGTTCCAACGCCATGGCGACGGCGACCGGTCTGGGCCGGCTCGGCCCGGACGACGTCGTGTTCGCGGCGCTGCCGATGTTCCACGTGTTCGGGCTCTCGGTGGTGCTCAACGGCGCGGTGTTCGCCGGGTCCACCCTGTCCCTGATGCCGCGCTTCGTGCCGGAGGCCGCCTACGACCAGCTGCAGGACCACGGCATCACGTTCCTGCCCGGCGTGCCCACCATGCACGGGGCGTTCCTCTCCGTGGCCCGGGCCCGCCGTGAGGCCGGGGCCGAGCCGGCGGACTTCTCGCGGCTGCGCATGCCCCTCTCCGGCGGTGCGAGCCTGCCGGTGGAGACGCTGCGCGCGGCGGAGAAGCTGTTCGGCGTGCCCGTGTTGGAGGGCTACGGGCTGTCCGAGAACGCGGGTGCGTGCTTCTTCAACCCCGTGGACGCGCCGACCCGCCCGGGCACCGTGGGCCGGCCGGTGGACGGCTTCGAGTTCCGGATCGTCGCGATGGACGGCACCGAGGTGCCCGAGGAGGACCTCGAGACCTCCGGTGAGCTGCGCATCCGGGGCGAGGGCATCATGGCCGGCTACTGGGGCCGCCCGGAGGACACGGAGGCGGCGTTCGACGAGGACGGCTGGTTCCGCACCGGGGACATCGCCCGCCGGGACGAGGCCGGGTACGTGATGATCGTGGACCGGCTCAAGGACGTGATCATCCGCGGCGGCATGAACGTGTACCCCCGTGAGGTGGAGGAGGTCCTCTACGAGCATCCGGACGTGGTCGAGGCCGCCGTGGTGGGTGTGCCGGACGAGCGGCTGGGCGAGGAGATCGCCGCCTTCGTCTCGCTGGCCCCGGGCAGCACCGCCACGGGGGAGGAGCTCCAGGCGTTCGCGGCCGAACGTCTGGCCCGCTACAAGCAGCCGCGGGAGGTGACCATCATGGACGGGCTGCCCAAGAACGCCACGGGCAAGATCCTGCGGCGCGAGCTGCGTCAGGGGTGAGGGGCGCCGGGCGGTCTGGGCGCAGGTCGTCTGGTCTGAGTGAGAGGAACGACGGACAGGTGGCCTCTCGCTACGCTCCCGCGGTGCACGAGCAGGCGATGCGCCGCCTGGCCGAGGTGACCGGACTGGTGCCGGTCGAGTACCCCACCACCCGGCAGCTCGGGGCGAGTCCCGAGAGCCGAGCGCGGGACCTGAACGCGGCGTTCGCGGACCCGCAGATCCGGGCGGTGATCGCCACGGTCGGCGGGGAGGACCAGATCACCGTGATCGGCCACCTGGACGCGGACGCCGTGCGCGCGGACCCCAAGCCGTTCCTCGGCTACAGCGACAACACCAACCTGCACCAGTGGCTGTGGGCGAACGGCGTGGCGAGCTTCTACGGCGGCTCCACCCAGGTGCACCTGGGGCCGGGGCCGGCTGTGGATGAGGTGCACGCCGCGTCCCTGCGGGCCGCCCTGCTGACGGGAGGGCGGCTGGAGATCACGGAGCCGGGGGAGTCGGAGGATCACGGCGTCGACTGGCTGGACCCGCGGGCGCTCACCGAGTTCGGGACGCGCGAGCCGGTGCCGGGCCCGCACGACGACGGCGCGCGCGGCGTCGGCGCGGGCGCCTCACCGTGGCGCTGGGCCGGGCCGCGGCGCGCCGTGACCGGCCGGACGTGGGGCGGCTGCCTCGAGGTGCTGCCGTGGGTGATGGCGGCCGGCCGCGGGCCTGCGGACATGGCGGTGCTCGAGGGTGGTGTGCTGCTCATCGAGACCAGTGAGGAGCTGCCGAGCGCCGGCGAGGTGCGGCGGCTGCTGCGGATCCTGGGGGAGAGCGGCGTGCTCGGCGCCGTGGACGCCGTGCTGGCGGCTCGCCCGCCGACGAGATCCTTCGAGGTGCCGCGCGGTGCGGAGGAGCGGGCGCGGCGGCGCGCGGAGCAGGCCGATGTGGTGCTGGAGGAGGTCGGGCGCTACAACCCGGACGCGGTGGTGTGCGTGGGCGTCCCGTTCGGCCACACCCGGCCGCAGTGGGTACTGCCGCACGGCGGGGTGATGACCGTGGACGGAGCGGAGCGGCGGGTGTGGGCGGAGTACTGCTGAGAACAGGCACCGCGACCCAACACCCAGAAAGATGCACATCACAGCCAGGCCCGCGAGCCCGGCGCGCCACGCCCCGTGCCCACCATGGGCATGGACCTCAGCTCTGCGCTGGACGGCGTTTCCGTCCTGACCATCACCCTGAACCTGCCCGGCCCAGCGCCGTCGTCGGGCTGCCGACCCGGCACGGCCTGCTCGAGCCCGACACCATCCTCGGCAGCGTGGCCCGGTGCGGCCAAGCCCGATGCGGGGCCGTGCTTGGTACGGTGCGACATAGACGGCGTCCGCGTCTGAGGCGCTCGCGAGCAAGGACCCCCATGAGTGAACCGATAGGGCTGCGTGACGCTGCCATTGAGTGGCTGAAGATGCGTTCGCTCGATGGCCAGGTACCGCTCACCCGGGAGGACATCGGTGACTTCCGGTGGAACGGGGAGCCGTTCCCGCTGATCTCTACGCAGAACGGAATCCGCAAGCCGGCAGGGTTTGATGCCGCGCTTTCCTTTTACACGGTGTATCGCCCAAAGGGTCATGCCCGTCCCTACGAGGATGAAATCGGCGACGACGGCCTCATGCGCTACAAGTGGCAGGGCACGAATCCCCGTCTCCCAGCGAACCAGGGGCTCTTCCGGGCATACGAGCGCGGCCTCCCGCTGATCTGGTTCGTTGGCGTGGGCATGAGTCCGGCACGGTTTCAAGTGGTGGCTCCGGTCTATGTTGTAGGACGCGAGGATGAGCGACACCAAATCGTCTTTGCGCCGATGGAGCCGGAGGACTATTCGCCGGAACTCATGCATGAGTCTGTTCTGGAGGCGTCTCTCAAGCGGTACCTGAGGCGGGAGGTCAAGATCCGCGTTCACCAGCCGCATTTCCGTTCCACCGTGCTGGCCGCCTACGACAACCACTGCGCGGTCTGCAATTTTGCGCATCCGGAATTGCTGGACGCTGCTCACATTGTTCCGGATCGTGAGGTGCATGGTCTGCCGACCGTTGTCAATGGCCTTGCCATGTGCAGGATCCACCACGGTGCTTTCGACAATCACTTCTTGGGCATCACACCTGACTTCACCGTGGAGATCCGACAAGATCTCTTGGACGAGGTAGATGGGCCGATGCTGCGGCACGGACTTCAGGACCTCCACGGGCGAAAACTCATGAAGCTGCCCACGCGGCGGGCGGACCGCCCATGCCGTGAGAATCTCGCGTGGGCATACGAGCGCTTCCGGGAGGCCACCGTTGCCGATGTCGCCTGATGCGGCTCGGCCGTCGTGATGGTCCGCGGGCTGTGACGTGCCGGGGATGAGGAGCAACCATGACGGCGACGAAGATGCGTCGGGGAGAGCCCGTTGCGGTGACGGCACCCGGGGGCTCGAGCTTGTCCCTTCTCTCCTCAGTGGCCCCAAGGTCTCGCCAAGCCCCCCACCCATGCGGGTGAACTGGGTGTTCCAGTCCCGAACTCCCCGTTGAGAGAGGAGCACCTCATGACCCCCACGACCTCCACCCCCGCCACGTTCCACGACACCCGTGTGGACCAGCAGTTCATCGCCGGCCAGTGGCGCGACGGCGCCTCCGGTGACCGCGCGTCGGACATCAACCCCTACACCGACGACGTCGTCGCCGAGTTCGCCCTCGCCACCGCGGAGGACCTCGACGAGGCCTACCGCGCCGCCGCCGCGGCCCAGGAGGAGTGGGCCGCCATGCCGCCGAAGGACCGGGCCGCCGTCCTGCGTCGTGCGGCCGAGATCCTCGAAGAGCGCCGCGACGAGGTCATCGACTGGCTCGTGAAGGAGGCCGGCTCCACCCGCATCAAGGCGGACTCCGAGGTCAGCCTCGCGATCGCCATCACCCAGGAGGCAGCGAGCTTCCCCACCCGAGTGCACGGGAAGATCTTCGATTCCAACACGCCGAACCGCGAGACGCGGGTGTACCGCAAGCCGATCGGCGTCGTCGGGGTCATCTCACCGTGGAACTTCCCGCTCCACCTGTCCCAGCGCTCCGTGGCTCCCGCGCTCGCGCTGGGCAACGCGGTGGTCCTCAAGCCCGCGTCGGACACCGCGGTCACGGGCGGAACCCTGATCGCCCGCGTCTTCGAGGAGGCAGGACTGCCCGCCGGCGTGCTGTCCGTTGTGGTGGGTTCCGGCTCCGAGATCGGTGACGCCTTCGTCACCCACCCCGTGCCGCGCCTGATCTCCTTCACCGGCTCCACCGTCGTGGGCAAACAGGTGGCCGCGAACGCCGTCACCGGGGACACCATCAAGAAGGTGGCGCTCGAGCTCGGCGGGAACGCGCCGCTCGTGGTGCTCGACGACGCCGACCTCGACGCAGCGGTCGACCAGGCCGTGCTCGGCGGCTACCTCCACTCCGGGCAGATCTGCATGTCGGTGCAGCGCGTGATCGTGGACGAGTCCGTCTACGACGAGTTCCTGCCCAAGTACGAGGGCGCGGTGAAGGCGCTCAAGGTCGGCGACCCTGCTGAGGAGGGCGTCCTGGTGGGGCCGATCATCAACGACTCCCAGGTCGAGAGCCTCAGGAAGAAGATCGCGTCGGCGGAGGCGGACGGTGCCCGGGCACTCGTGGGCGGCGAGATCCAGGGCCGTGTGGTGCCGCCTTTCGTCTGGGTGGACGCCACGGCCGACATGGACATCGCGCGTGAGGAGATCTTCGGCCCCATGACGGTGGTGCTCAAGGCCCATGACGAAGCCCATGCGCTCGAGCTGGCCAACGACCACGAGTACGGCCTCTCCTCGGCCGTCTTCACGCAGGATCTGGACCGCGGGCTGCGCTTCGCGAACGGACTGGCGGCGGGCATGAGCTTCATCAACGAGATGACCGTGCAGGACGAGGCGCACGTGGCCTTCGGTGGCGCCCGGAACTCCGGTCTGGGGCGGTTCAACGGCGAGTGGGCCCTGGAGGAGTTCACCACCGACCACACCATCGGCGTGACGCGGGTGGGCTGACCCAGACCGGCTACGCGCAGACCCCCTGCTGAGTGACGAGCCCTGCGATATGGCCCCTAAAACCCGCTGGCAGGGGCCATATCGCAGGGCTCGTCACCGGGGGTGGGTGGGGGCGGTGCTGGACGGTCTCCTGCACAGGTGCGTGTGGCCGGGCCGTGGTCCACCGGTCGGACTCCGCGCGCCCCGATCGCCCACGCGGAGCACCAGCCTGGTCGCATGCCGCGACCCCTCGCTCCTCTCGCCACGTCGCTTCCTACGATTTTGACCGTCCCGGAGGGCCGAGAGGCCGGCCTGAGCCGCGCCCGGCTCCGCGCACCGGACCTGGTCGCGATCGGCCACGGCCTGCGCATGAGCCGGGATGTCGAGGCCACGTGGACGGACTATCTGCGCGCCGTCCAGTCGCTGAACCCCTCGGGGGTGTTCTCCCACGCCACGGCCGCGCGGATCTGGGGGATGTGGATCCCGGGCCGGCTGCTCGAGGATCCGCGGGTCCATCTCGCGAAGGAGCGCGGCCACGGAGGACGGACGAGTCGGTCGGGCCTGGTCACTCACCAGCTCCAGCCGGACGCACCCGTGATCGAGTACCGGGGTCTGCGTCTGACCGCCCCCGCCTGGACCTGGGTGGACCTCGCCCACCACCTCTCTGTCGAGGATCTCGTGGTCGCTGGGGACAGCCTGCTGCCGTCACCGCACGGGGCGGAGGCGCGCCGTCTCGGTCACCTGCCTCCCCGGGCCACCACGGTGGACGAGATGCGGCGTCTCGCGCACGCACGGAAGAACGTCCGCGGCATCGTGCGGGCTCGCGCTGTGCTGGACCTATTGCGCACGGGCGCGGACTCTCCGCCGGAGTCGCGGCTACGGCACCGGCTCCACGAGGCGGGATTCCCCGAGCCTCAGGTGAATCCCCCGATCCGCTTCAGCTCCGGGGAGACGGTCCGCGTGGACCTGGCCTGGGAGGAACTGCGGATGTGCCTCGAGTTCGACGGCGACCAGCACCGTACGGATCGGGCTCAGTGGCAGCGGGATCGGGCGCGCAGGCGCGGTCTCGAAGCCGACGACTGGGCCGTCACCTGGGTCGCGGGCGAGGTCTTCACACGCGGTGGCTGGCCCCGCTTCGTCGGGGACCTGTCCCGCCTCATGCGTCGCCAGGCCGCCCGACACGGCACGGTGCTGCCGCCGCGACTGCCCGGGGAGTGAGCCGGCGGCGCGTGCCGGCGTCGTGGTCTGCCTCCACGGGACGACGAGCCTTGCGATATGGCCCCTAAAACGCCCCGGAAAGGGCCATATCGCAAGGCTCGTCGCAAGAACCGCCTCGCCTCACCGCTTCCGGTACAGCCCCTTCTTCTGGAACTTCGGCTCGCTCGTCACGAGCATCCCCAGGGACCGGAAGATGCCCTCGTCCACGGAGCCGAGGATCGTCGTCGTGTGTACGTCGCAGCCCTCGAGGCTCGCCAGCTGCTCGACGGCCGCCTTCGCGTTCTCGTCGGTCGCCGCGGACACGGACAGCGCGATCAGCACCTCGTCCGTGTGCAGCCGCGGGTTCTTGGAGCCCAGGTGCACGGTCTTGAGCGTCTGGATCGGCTCGATCGAGGCGGGGGAGAGCAGGTGCACGTCGTCCTCGATGCCGGCCAGCACCTTGAGGGCGTTGAGCAGCACCGCGGCGGAACAGCCCAGCAGCTCCGAGGTCTTGCCGGTCACCAGGGTCCCGTCCGCCAGCTGCACGGCCGCGCCGGGCTCGCCGGTGCGCTCGGCCACCAGCTGCGCGGCACCCACCACCGGGCGGTCCTCCGAGCTCAGCCCCAGCTTGGACATCACCAGGGCCACGCGCTCGGACTCGGTGTCGTCCGCGCCCTCCAGGGCCTCGTTGACCTGGGCCTTGTAGTAGCGCCGGATGCTCTCCTGCTTCGCGGCCTCCTGGCACACCTCGTCGTCCACGATCGCCGCGCCGGCCATGTTCACGCCCATGTCCGTGGGGGACTTGTACGGGGTGGTGCCCGTGACCTTCTCCAGCAGCGCGGACAGCAGCGGGAACACCTCGACGTCGCGGTTGTAGCTCGTCACCCGCTCGCCGTACTCGGCCAGGTGGAACGGGTCGATCAGGTTGATGTCGTCCAGGTCCACGGTGGCGGCCTCGTAGGCGGCGTTCACCGGGTGCTCGAGCGGCAGGTTCCAGATGGGGAACGTCTCGAACTTCGCGTAGCCGGCCGGGATGCCCCGCTGCCGATCGTTGTACACCTGGCTCAGGCACGTCGCCAGCTTGCCGGAGCCCGGGCCGGGGGCCGTCACGACGACGAGGTCCCGCGTGGTCTCGGACCACTCGTTGGCGCCGAAGCCCTGCTCCGAGACGATCGTGGACATGGCGTGAGGGTAGCCGGGGATCACGCGGTGGCGGGCCACCTTCAGGCCGAGGCGCTCGAGCTTCTCGAGGAACGCCAGCGCACGGTGGTTGGCGTCCTCCAGCTGCGTGACCACCACGTGCTCCACCAGGAATCCGCGCTCCCGGAACACGTCCACGAGGCGCAGGACGTCGTCCTCGTACGTGATGCCCAGGTCCGCGCGGACCTTGTTCCGCTCGAGGTCCTTGGCGTTGAAGCACACCAGGATCTCGGTCTCGTCCTTGATGCGGTCCAGCATGGCGATCTTGTTGTCCGGGGTGAAGCCGGGCAGGACGCGGGAGGCGTGCAGGTCGTCGAAGAGCTTGCCGCCCATCTCCAGGTACAGCTTCCCGCCGATCTGGCGGCGGCGTTCCTGGATGTGCTGGGACTGGAGCTCGATGTACTTCGCGCGGTCGAATCCGACGCGGTGGAGGGGGCCGGAGGCCGCGGCCTCCGTGGTGGTGCTGGCAGGGCGGGCGGTCTCATGCGTGCCGGTCATGGACTCTCAGCATAGACCTGTCCGCGGGGCGCGTGGCCCCGGCTGGGAGTCGCACCCACCACATCCCTCAGTCCCGCTGGTCCTCCGGGTCGTCCGCGATCCAGTCGTGCTCGGGGTCGTCGAAGCTGCGTGTGCGCCCGGTGCGCAGGTCAGTGACGTCCATGACGCCGGTGCCGCGGTCCAGGCGCACCTGCTGGTGTGAGGCGGGGTCGACGACGGTGATCGTCTGGGTCTGCGGATCGTAGTCGTCCACCCGCACCTGGTCCTCGTACTCCTGCCGCGGGCCGTAGGACTCGTGCGTGTCGTCGTCGGGGAAGGCGGGGGCGCCGGGGGCGCGCAGCCGGCGCTCGAGGGTGCGCTCCACCCGGCGGGCGGCCGCCTCCTGCGCCTGCGTGGCCAGGCGCCGCAGACGCGCGAGGGACTCCTTGTCCTGGGAGATCTCCGCGCCGAAGAACCGCCACTGGTAGCGGTAGGCGATCATCCGCACCGCGAAGATCAGGAACGCGATGAGGAAGCCGGTGAACGTGTTGAGCGCGCCGTTCATCGCCACCACGGTCGCCAGCACCGCGCCCAGGAACGTGGGGAGCACGTACACGCCGCGGGGGTCGAAGATGGACGGCACCTCGTTGGCGACGATGTCCCGCAGCACGCCGCCGCCCAGCGCCGTGACCATCGCGATCACCACCGTGGACACCGGGTGCACGCCCATCGAGTGCGCCAGCAGGACGCCGGACACCGTGAACAGGGCGAGCCCGGCGGCGTCGAACAGGGTGATGGTCAGGTTCAGCCGATTCGGGTGGATCAGCTTGACGTACACGAGCAGGGAGACGAGCACCGGCGGGGCCAGGTAGACCGGGTTCTCCAGGGACGCGGGCAGGCCGCGGTCCAGCAGGATGTCCCGGGTGAAGCCGCCGCCCAGCCCGGCCAGCAGGGACAGCGCCATCGAGCCAACAAGGTCGAACTGCTTGCGGGCCGCCAGCAGCGCCCCCGAGGTGGCGAAGAAGAAGATCCCGATCAGGTCCAGGGTCGTGAGCAGCCACGGGACGTCGGTGAGGGTGGCGAAGAACTGCTGCACGTCCACGGCGGCTCCTTCCGTCGAGTCCGGGGTTCACCGGCCATTGTCCCGTGCGGCCCGCGCGGTGGCTCGTTTGTTCACCCGGGTGTCCCCGGGGGGACGTCCTCGCCTGCCCCCGGCGTCTCCTCGTTCGCCGGGGGGCCGTCCTCGCCGGGGTCGGCGGGCGGGCCGTCCCTGCCCTTGCGGTCGCGGATGTCCGGCACGGGCGGCTCGTCGTGCGGATCCAGGCGCTGGCGCTGGGTCTTCCCCGAGATCTCGGCCCCCGGGGCGAGCCACTCCCTGCGCAGGGACACCACGCGCAGCACGAGCACGAGCACCATCACCGCCGCCGAGGTCAGCGGGTTCAGGAGCTCCGCCTGGCCGAGGGCCGCCGTCGTGCCCGCGCCGAGGATGGCCGGCAGCGCGTACCAGCCGCGCCCGCCGAACACGGCGGGCGGTTCCCCAGCGACGACGTCGCGCAGGATGCCGCCGCCGACGGCGGTCACCAGGCCCAGCACTGCGGCGGCGACCGGGCTCAGGCCGGCGAGTAGGGCGATGCGCGTGCCCACCACGCAGTACACGGCCAGGCCGATGGCGTCGAAGGCCATGACGGCGTGGTGGCCGCGCTCGCCGTCGAAGATGCGGAGGAACACCGCCAGGGACGCGACCGCCGGCAGGATCAGGTACCAGGGGTTGTCGAAGGCCGCGGGCACGTCCCGGCCGACCACGAGGTCACGGACGACGCCGCCGCCCGTGCCCACCATGAGGGCCAGCAGAAGGGAGCCGACGATGTCGTAGCCCTTGCGCACGGCGAGGACGGCGCCCGAGATCGCGAAGAAGAACACGCCCACGAGGTCCACGGCGGTGATCGCCGCGGTGATCGCGTCGGCGAGCTCGCCGTGCGCGTCGATCGGCTCGGGCACGTCCCGTTCGAGTTCGGCGGGGTCCTTGGGGGCGGCGGACAGCAGCCACACGGGGAGAGACGGAAGCAGCACCCGCCCATCGTCCCCTGTCAGGCGGCCCCGGGTCAGCCCTGCGCTGGTCCGAACTCCTTGGCCAGCTCCGCCGCCACGCCGGTGTACCCGGCCGGGGTCAGCTCCAGCAGGCGGGCCTCGGCGCCCTCGGACAGGCCCAGGCCCTGCACGAACTCGCGCATGCGGGCGGCGTCCACGCGGTGGCCGCGGGTCAGCTCCTTGAGGCGCTCGTAGGGGTTGTCCATGCCCGGCACGCCGGCGATCGCTTCGGCGCGCATGACGGTCTGGATCGCCTCGCCGAGGACCTCCCAGTTCGTGTCGAGGTCCTCGGCCAGCACGGGCTCGGCCACCTGGAGCTGGCCCATGCCCTTGGTGACGTTGGTCAGGGCGAGCACCGAGTGGCCGAGGGCCACGCCGATGTTGCGCTGCGACGTCGAGTCCGTGAGGTCGCGCTGCCAGCGGGACTCCACGAGGGTGGCGCCCAGCGAGTCGAGCAGGGCGCAGGAGACCTCGAGGTTGGCCTCCGCGTTCTCGAAGCGGATCGGGTTCACCTTGTGCGGCATGGTGGAGGAGCCGGTCGCGCCGGCCACGGGGATCTGCGCGAAGTAGCCGATGGAGATGTAGCTCCACACGTCCACGCAGAAGCCGTGGAGGATCCGGTTGAAGCGCGCGACGTCGGCGTACAGCTCCGCCTGCCAGTCGTGGGACTCGATCTGGGTGGTCAGCGGGTTCCAGGTGAGGCCGAGGTGCTCCACGAAGGACCGGGACAGGGCCGGCCAGTCCGCGTCCGGGGCGGCGGCGAGGTGGGCGGCGTAGGTGCCGGTGGCGCCGTTGATCTTGCCCAGGTACTCCTGGCCGGCGATGCGCCGGGTCTGACGGGTCAGACGGTGCACGAACACGGCCATCTCCTTGCCCAGCGTGGTGGGCGTGGCCGGCTGGCCGTGCGTGCGGGAGAGCATGGGGGTCTCGGCGGCCTCGGCGGCCATCGCGGAGACGGTGGCCACGGCGGCGCGGGCAGCCGGCAGCCAGACCTGCTCGACGGCGTCGCGCACGCCCACCGCGTAGGCGAGGTTGTTGATGTCCTCGGAGGTGCACGCGAAGTGCACGAGCGGCTTCAGCCGGCCCAGGCCCAGCCCCTCGAGGCGGTCGGCGATGAAGTACTCGACGGCCTTCACGTCGTGCACCGTGACCTTCTCGGTGGCCGCCAGCTCGGCCACGGACTCCGCGTCGAAGTCCGTGACGATCGCCCGCAGGCCCGCCTGCTGCTCGGCCGTGAGCGGCTCGAGACCCGGCAGCACGCGCTGCTCGGCCAGGTGGATGAACCACTCGACCTCCACGTGGATGCGGTTGCGGTTCAGCGCCGCCTCGGACAGGTGCTCCACGAGCGGCTCCACCGCCGCGCGGTAGCGGCCGTCCAGGGGGCCGAGGGCGATGCCGGCCTCGGCGAGGGAACGGCGGTGGGCGGTGGACGCGGGCGCGGGCTGCGAGGTCATGGCCCCCATTCTGGCAGGCGCCGCGGACGCCCGACGCAGGCGACGACCGGGTCCGTCCTCGACCGCGACGGGGTGGCGGGTGCAACATGCGGACGCGCCCGGTGGCCCGGGGCGCGGTGGACCTACCGTGGCTGACGTCGCCGTCGCCCGGCGTCGGCGTGCCGAGAGGGATGAGGAGACCGAGATGACGGAACGGACCGGGCAGGCCCACGAGGCCGGGACGATCGACCGGCTGATGGCCGGGTGGGTCGCCGACGTCGAGACCCCGGACGCCTGCACCGCCCACCTGCTCTGCGACCGCTGGCCGGCCGACGCCGTGGCGTTCCGGTTCGTGGCGGAGGACATGTCCGCCGTCGACCTCACCTTCGGCGAGCTGGCCGACCGCTCCCGCCGCCTCGCCACCGGTCTCGCCGCCCGCGGCGTCACGCGCGGCGACCGGGTCCCCGTGATGATGTCCAAACGGGAGGAGCTCGTCATCACGCTGCTGGCCCTCTGGCGGCTCGGCGCCGTGCACGTGCCGCTGTTCACCGCGTTCGCAGAGGGCGCCGCACGGATGCGCATCGAGGGCGCGGCGGCGCGGCTCGTCGTCGCCGAACCCCGTCAGGCCGAGAAGCTCACGGACATCCCCGGCATCGAGATCATCCGCACCGGCCCGGAGTGGGACGCGCTCGCGGACTCCGCGCCGCTGGCCGAGGACGTCGCCGTCGGCGGGGACGGGCCGATCGCCCTGCTGTTCACCTCCGGCACCACCGGCCGCCCCAAGGGGGTGCCCGTGCCGCTGCGCGCGGCCGCCGCGTTCGCCGTCTACCTCACGTGCGCGGTGGACCTGCGCCCCGAGGACCTGTTCTGGAACGCGGCCGACCACGGCTGGGCGTACGGGCTGTACTACGGGATCGTCGGCACGCTGGTGCTCGGGGCGACCTCGGTGCAGTACCGCGGCGCCTTCTCCCCGGCGACCATGGTCGAGGTGATCCGCTCGCAGGGCATCACGAACCTCGCCGGCGCCCCCACGATGTTCCGCGCGCTGGCCAAGGCCGGGGAGGTCACCGAGGACGCCCCGCTGCGGCTGCGGCGCGTGTCCACGGCGGGGGAGCCGCTGCCGCCGTCCGTGCTCGAGTGGGGCCGGACGGCCCTCGGCACGGAGATCCGCGACCACTACGGCCAGACCGAGCTGGGCATGGTCATCTGCACCCTCGCGCACCCCGAGCTGGCCGCGCCGCCCCGCCCGGGTTCGATGGGTGTGCCCCTGCCGGGGATCGCCGCCGAGATCCGGGACGGGCAGATCGCGATCGACGCGGCCTCGCCCCTGTTCTGGTTCCCCGGCTACCTCGGGGAGCCGGAGAAGACCGCGGAGCGTTTCACCCCGGACGGGCGCTGGTACCTGACCGGGGACACCGCCCGGCAGGACGACGACGGCTGGTTCTTCTTCTCCTCCCGGGACGACGACGTGATCCTCGCCGCCGGCTACCGGATCGGCCCGTTCGACGTGGAGTCCGTGCTCATCGACCACCCGCGGGTGCAGGAGGTCGCCGTCGTCGGCCTGCCGGACCCGGAGGGGGTGCGGGGCGAGGAGGTCGTGGCGTTCGTGGTGCCCGCCGGGGCCGTCGCGGACCCGGACGCCCTGGCGGCCGAGCTGCAGGCCAAGGTCCGCGACGAGTACTCCAAGCACGCCTACCCGCGCCGGGTGCACTTCGTGGACCGGCTGCCCAAGACCCCCTCCGGCAAGCTGCAGCGGTTCCTGCTGCGCCAGGGCGCCGCCGGCTGACTCAACGGTGCACGAGCCGCAGGAACGCGCCGATCATCGGCAGGTCCTCGGGGCGGGTGGGCAGCGCGTCCGCGAGGGCGGGGGAGTGGACGAGGTAGGCGGCCCACTGCCCGCGCGAGATCGACACGTTGAGCCGGTTACGGTTCAGGAGGAAGTCCAGCCCGCGCGGCACCTCCTGCGGTGAGGACGCCGCCATCGTCAGGATCGCGACGGCGGCCTCCCGGCCCTGGAACTTGTCCACGGTGCCGACGGTGGTGCCCTCGAGACCGGCGGCGTCGAGCGCCTCCCGGACCGTGGCGACCTGCGCGTTGTACGGGGCCACCACGATCACGTCGGACGGCTCGAGCGGCCGGCCGGGGTCGTCCGGGCCGGTGGACCAGGTGCGGCCGAGCAGTGACCGGACGATCTCGACGACGGCCGCGGCCTCCTCCGGCGAGGACACCGCGTTGCCCGTGTGGGAGACCGGCCACGGGTGCAGCCCGGGCTCCACGCCGTCGAGCCGGCGGGCGTCCGTGACGTCCTCCTTCGCGCCGAGCTCGCCGGCGTAGGAGAGCTCGGAGACCGGTGCGCAGAGCGCCGAATGCATGCGCCACGAGGTGTCCAGGAAGAAGCCGCGGTCGGGGCGGAGCACGGGGGCGCCCTCCGCGATCCAGGTCAGGGCCGCGTCGCCGATGGGCTGGGGGTGCTCGCCCCTGCTGACCTGGGGGAGCTGCTGCGGGTCACCCAGCAGCAGCACCGTCTCGGCCAGGGCGCTCGCGCCCAGGAGGTGCGCGAGGGAGAGCTGCCCTGCCTCGTCCACCACCAGGAGGTCGACCGGCTGGGCCGCGGCGTTCGCGAAGGTCCACGCGGTGCCGCCCAGGACCCGGCCCGGTGCCAGGAAGGCATGGACCTCCGATGAGCCCAGGGACGTCCAGCGGTGCGGTCCGTCCGGGTCCTTGGGCTCCTTGCCCACGCGGTCGGGGTCCACACCGACGCCGATCAGCTGGTCGAGGAAGTTCTCCACCACCGCGTGGGACTGGGCGGTGACGCCGACCGTCCAGCCCCGGTCCAGGAGTTCCTTCACCGCGCGGCTGCCCACGTACGTCTTGCCGGTGCCGGGAGGGCCCTGCACGGCCACGTAGGAGCCGCGTGCGGACTCGACCGCCTCGACCAGGCCCCCGACGCCGTCCCGTCGGCCGTCTCGTACGTCCGCCCCGATCGCGGCGAGGGTCCGGCCCGTGGTGCGCGGGGCACGGCGCGCCAGGATGTCGAACACCGCTCCGTCCGGCAGTCGGCCGCGGCGGGCGGCCTCGGCGGCCTGCTCCCGGATGCGTTCGAGGAGGCCACCGGGCCGGACATAGTTGAGGTGGAAGACCGCCATGGGCACCTCCCCGTGCGGTTCCGGCTCGTGCTTGGTGCTGAGGCGCTGCAGCAGGCTGACGCGGAACCGGCCCGGTGCGATCTCCTCCACCTCGGTCACGTCCACGGGCGATCGGCTCTGCCAGCGGACGGCGTTGGGGGCCAGCTCCGCCCAGCGCGGCGGCCGCTCGTACAGGGCGTTGAGCTTGAACCTCTCCTGGCTGTTCCGACGCGGCCGGACCTCGGTGCCCGGCTCGAGGCGCCCGGTCACGGTCAGCGTCCGGGCGGGGTTGCTCCGCGGGGTGGGCCGTTCCCACGCACCCACCGACTCGACGGTGTCGAACACCAGGTTCGCGCGCGGCTCCTGCCACTCGTCCGGGGCGGACACGGCCCGATCGAACATAGCCCACCACAGCGGCTTGTTCTCCCTGGCGAAGTAGCCCAGGCCCGCGGCCAGCAGGGCGATACCGCGCCGCCCGCCGTCGAGCTCCGCCTCCGGGGCCCCCGTCCCACCCGCCTCGTCCCTCTCGACATCTGCCAGCGCCTGCAGCGAGGCGGCGAGGGCCGCGTCCTGCTCCTGGAGCGACGGCGCGGCCTCGACCAGCGGCTCGTTCCCGGTCGCGGCGTCGTCGACGGGACGGTCCGCGACGGCGGCCTCCTCGGGCTCGACCTGTGCCAGCAGCCAGTCCCGCAGCCGCGCCGTGGAGACGCAGTCGTACCGGTTGTAGTCCTCGATGTCGGCGCGGATCGCCCGCGCGACCTCGGTGTCTCCGGCCTCCAGCGCGGCGACGTACCGGTGGTACTCGGTGACGCTGTCCGCCGCCGTCGTGACGCCGTCCTCCGCCCGGTGCTCCACCCCCATGTAGAGGGGCTCCAGCTTCTTGATGGAGTAGCTCGGCACACCGGCCCGCAGGGCGGCGCGGACCGTGGAGTAGAGGTCCACGAACAGCCCCGCGCGCAGCCAGTCGTCCAGCTCGCGCTCGCCCACGCCGTGGCGCACGGTCAGGCGCTTCAGCGCGGTGACCTCGTACGCGGCGTAGTGGTAGATCCGCATCCCCGGGTGGGCCGCGCGCCGCGCCTCCACGAACGCCACGAACCGCTCGAGCGCCGCCCGCTCGGCGGCACGGGTGTCCGCCCACAGGCCCGTGAACCGGAAGTCGGCCGAGGCGGTGCGCGCGGTGTCCCCGCCCGGCGCCTCGACCCAGCCCCACAGATACTCGAGGCCCTCCATGCTCCCGTCCGCGGAGACCCACAGCGGGTCCCCCTCGAAGTCGAAGAAGACGTCTCCGGCGTCCGGCACGGGCAGCCCCGCCACGGCCCGCGGGTCCACGATCCGATGCGGCGGCAGCCCGTCCGCCCCGGCCGGCTCCAGCTGGATCGCCGCCTGTTCCCGCAGTGCCTCCCACGTGCGGCGGGCCATGCCCTCCGGCGGTGCGACGGACGCCGCGAGCTGCTCGATGGTCATGATGCCGGCCTCGCGCAGCCGGGTGCGCTGCAATCGCGTGGCCCCCGCCGTGAGCAGCACGTCCCGGTGCTCGGCGACGGCCTCCTCGCACGCCTCGCATGCGCCGCAGACGCTCAGGCGGTCGTCACCCCAGCGGGCGGGCTCCCCGGCGGCCACATGATCCTGCAGCAGCGCCTCCAGCCGGGCGCGCTGGTGCCGGTACACCGGGATCACCTCGTCCAGGTCCGCGACGTGCCGGGAACCGTCCCCGAGCCACAGGCTGCCCTGCCGCGCCCGCGGCACGCCCATGCCGTCCAGCAGGTCCGCGTACGCGGCGATCTGCAGCAGCGCCGTCACCCGCGCATGCCGGGCCAGCTTCGTGTCCACCACCTCGTACGCGCCCTCGGGGTGCTCCTCGTCCGTGCGGAGCACGAGGAAGTCGGCCAGGCCGCCGAACGCGCCGTCGTGCAGCATCCCCTGGAACACGACGGCGGGACGCGCGGCCAACGCCGCCGCGGTGCGCTCGCGGGCGGCCTGCACACCCTCGGGCGTGTAGCGCTCCGGGCGGGCGAGCCGGACCACCTGGTCCCCGCCGTGCTCCGCCTCGAGTCGCGCGAGCACGCGGGACTCGTGCTCGTCCCCGAGGCGGGAGACCCGCTCGAGGAACGCGTCCGCCACGCCGATCCGCGGGGCGCGCCCGAGCGCGGGGTCCACCGTCCCCCGCAGCCACCCGTAGGTGCACGTCGCGGCGGCGGTGATGTCCGAGGGGCTGAGCATGAAGGAGGCGCGGTCCGGCGCGAAGGTCACCATGCCGTCACCCTAGACAGGAGCCGCGGACACGATGGGCAGGGCCCGCCCACAGGGTCCCGGCGCGCCTCGCCCCGGCGGCGGCAGGGCGGCGGCGCGCGTCACACACCGGGCCGGACTTGACGTGGGTCACATCCAGGGAGTTACCTAATGATCGTTCAGTAATTCTCTGCGCCGCCGCGCCGGCGCGCCCGTGCCGGCAGGGAGGCCCGCCCATGACCGAGACCGCCCACCACCCCATGCTCGCGGAGGACCGCGTGGCACGGTGGCTCGGCGTCACCCTCGAGGCCGCCGAGAAGGACCACGCGCGCATCCGGATGACGCTCACCGAGGACCAGCACAATGGCTTCGGCCTGGCCCACGGCGGCGCCGTCTTCGCGTTCGCGGACACGTGCTTCGCGCTGGCCTGCAACGACCCCGCCTCGGACGGCTCCACCCTCACCGTGGCCTCCGGCGTGGACGTCAACTTCCTCGCGGCCACCCGCGCCGGGCAGACCCTCGTCGCGGAGGGCCGCCTGGTCGCCGCCGCGGGCCGCTCGGCCGTCTACGACATCACCGTCACCACCGACGACGGCACCCCGGTGGCCGCCTTCCGCGGCCGCTCCCGCACCATCCCCGCCCCCGGACGCTGACCGGCGGGCGCACCCGCCGGTGCGCCGCCGTCGTCGACCGCCGCCCGACCCCGCATCCCCAGGAGGACGCCATGCTCGAGGCCTCGATCCCCAACCCGTACACGCCGGCACCCCTGCCCGCCCCCGCCGACCGCGGGGCCCCGGACCCCGAGGAGACGATGAACCGGGACCAGATCGAGGCGCTCCAGTTCGAGCGCCTCCGCTGGACCCTGCACCACGCCTACGAGAACGTGCCCGCGTACCGCGAGCACTTCGACGCGCACGGCGTCCACCCCTCGGACTTCACGGAGCTCGGGGACCTCGCCAAGTTCCCGTACACGGACAAGGAGTTCCTGCGGAAGAGCTACCCGTTCGGCGCGTTCGCCGCCACGGGCCCCGAGCTGCGCCGCATCCACGCCTCCTCCGGCACCACCGGCCAGCCCACCGTGGTCGGCTACACCGACGACGACCTGGCCACGTGGGCCACCCTCGTCGCCCGCTGCTTCCGCGCCGGCGGCATCCGCCCCGGTGACCGCGTGCACAACGCGTACGGCTACGGCCTGTTCACCGGCGGCCTCGGCGCCCACTACGGCGCCGAGCGCATCGGGGCGGCCGTGATCCCGATGTCCGGCGGGCAGACGGAGAAGCAGGTGCAGCTGATCACCGACTTCCAGCCGCGCGCCATCCTCTCCACGCCCACCTACCTGTTGACCATCGCGGACGGCTTCAAGAAGCTCGGCCTGGACCCCCGCGAGTCCTCCCTCGAGGTCGTGATCCTCGGTGCCGAGCCGTGGACCGAGGAGATGCGCCGCGAGATCGAGCAGACCTTCGACCTCGACGCCCTGGACATCTACGGCCTCTCCGAGGTCATGGGCCCGGGCGTGGCCGGCGAGTCCGCGGCCACCAAGGACGGCTCCCACATCTGGGAGGACCACTTCCGCCCCGAGATCATCGACCCGCTCACGGACGAGGTCCTCGAGACCGGCCGCCACGGCGAGCTCGTCTTCACCTCGCTCACCAAGCAGGCGCTGCCGATCATCCGGTACCGCACCCACGACCTCACCCGCCTGCTGCCGGGCACCACGCACCCGGGCCACCGCCGCATGGGCCGCATCACCGGCCGCTCGGACGACATGATCATCCTGCGCGGTGTGAACCTGTTCCCGTCGCAGATCGAGGAGCTGGCCCTCAAGGAGCCGGCCCTGTCGCCGCACTTCACCCTCGAGATCACCCGCCCGGACCGTATGGACCAGATGGCCGTGAACATCGAGCGCCGTGATCATGCGTCCCTCGAGGAGGCCCAGGCCTGCGCGGCGCACCTGCGCATGGAGATCAAGACGAAGATCGGCTCCTCGTGCGTGATCAACGTGGTGGAGCCGGAGTCCCTGGCCCGCTCCTCCGGCAAGCTCAAGCGGATCTACGACCTGCGCGACCAGGCCTGATCCCGACCCCGCGGCCGAACCCGACGCCGGCGTGCCCGGTAGAGTGGACCGGTGCGCCGTCGTCGTCGGCGTCCGCCCGCCCCTGAAGGAGCCCCGTGCCCCAGAGCAGCCCCACCCCGCGCCGCGGCCGGCCCGGCTATGACCGGCAGACGCTGCTGGCCGAGTGCGTCGAGCTCTTCAACCGGCACGGCTACGAGGCGACGTCCATGGGCATGCTCGCCGCCCACCTGGGCATCTCCAAGTCCGCGATCTACCACCATGTGGAGTCCAAGGAGGCGATCCTCGACCACGCGGTGACGGAGGCGCTCGACGCCCTCGAGGCGTGCCTGGACGATGTGGTGGCCAGCGGGGCCGATGCCGGCGCGCAGGTCGAGGCGGCCATCCGCGGCACGCTCGGGGTGCTGGCGGAGAAGCAGCCCGAGGTGACCCTGCTGCTGCGCCTGCGCGGGAACTCGGCGGTCGAGGTGGCCGCCGTCGAGCGCCGGCGCGAGATCACCCGGCGCTTCGGTGACCTGCTCGAGGCCGCCCAGGCCGCGGGTGCGGTGCGCTCCGACGTGACCCCGCGCAACCTCGCCCGCCTCGCGCTCGGCATGATCAACTCGATCGTCGACTGGTACCGGCCGGATCGCGGCGTTCCCGGCCAGCAGGGACCGGACCAGATGATCGACGCCGTCACGGGCGTGGTGCTCGGGGGTCTGCGGGGCTGAGGGCCCGCTGTCCTCAGCCCTCGCCGTCGAGCGCGGCGAGCACGTCGGCCACGATTGAGGCCGCACGGTCCTCGGCGTCCGCGGGCACCCCGCCGTCCGCGTCGGCCTGGGCCACGGCCACGGTGCGGGCGCCGTCCTGCACGGCAGTGAGGTGGGAGTAGACGGACCCCCCGGGGGCCGGGAGCGCCGTGTACGCGGTGCCGCCCTCGTGCTCGGTCCGCGTCACGCTCTCCACGTCGAGCCCGGCCAGGTCCACCCCGGTGCAGGCCTGCGCCGCCGCTCGGGCGTCCTCCAGGGCGGCGCGGGCGGCCTCCTCCGTGGGGTACACGGTGACGCGCACGCCGAGCGGAGTGACCTCGGCGTCGGGGGACGCCGTGAAGGAGGGCGCCGGTGTCGTGGTGGGCCCGCCGCCGGTCGTGGCGGCCGTCTCCGGCTGGGCCGTGAGCCCCAGGTCCGCCGCCCCGGCCTCGGCGTCCCGCTCCAGATCGGAGCGGGTGGCGTCCAGGCAGGCCTGCTGTTCCGCGCTGCGGGTGGAAGCCGGGCTCGCACCGGCGTCGACCGCCTGCTCCAGGCCGGCGGCCCGCTGGCGCAGCTCCGTCTGCCGCTCCAGCGGCGAGGCGGCGCTCAGCCCCACCTCGGACCCCGGCCCCGCGGCCCGTTGGACGGCGGCCTGCACGGCCAGGGTCCGCTGCCCGTCCAGCGCGGGGGGCATCTCGAGGGACAGGCTGCCCGAGGCGGAGGCGCCGGCCGTGCTCTCCGCCGCGCCCGTGCTCTCCGTGGAGCTGCTGGCCGCGGGCGACGTGGGGGCGGACGAGGCCGCCGTCGTCGTGGACGACGCCGACGAGGGGGCGGGGGAGGAGGGCTCCGCGCCGCCGCCGCCCGCGCACCCGGCGAGGGCGAGCGCGCCCACGGCGAGGGCGCCGAGCAGGGGGAGTCGGGAGGTCGTCATGGCCCGACTCTACGTGCGCTGTGACGGATGCCACAAGGAAGCGGCGGGGGCACGCAACGGGGCCGCCCGATGCGTGGTGCGCACCGGACGGCCGCTGATCCGTCAGCGGAGGAGGTCAGCCGAGCGGGGTGTCCTTGTCGCCCAGGTTCCAGTCCTCCACCGGGCCGAGGTTCTCCCCGTCCGGCCCGTAGCGGTAGAACCCCTGGCCGTCGGCCACGCCGCTGTGGCCCTCGGCGATGCTCTTCTCGAGCAGCTCAGCGAAGCCGAGCTGCCAGTCGACGCCCGTGTTGCGGGAGACGTTGGCGGCCACGTGGAAGCCCACGATGTCATAGGTCTGGAACGGGCCGCGCTCGTTGCCGGTGGCCACGCGCCAGGTGCGGTCGATGTCCGCCGGGTTGCCCACTCCGTGCATGTACAGCTTGGAGCCGGCCTGCAGCCACGGGATGAGCAGGGAGTTGAGGAAGTAGCCCGGGATCTCCTTGCGCACGTGCACGGGGACCATGCCGGTCTCCTCGGCGAACTGCAGGGCTCCCGCGACGGCCTCCGGCGAGGTGGCGGCGGTGCCCATGACCTCGGCGGTGTTCTGCGCCCAGATGCGGTTGGCGTAGTGCAGGGCCAGGAAGCGCTCCGGATGGCCGCTGGCGTCGGCGAAGTCCGAGGGCAGCAGGGAGGAGGTGTTCGTGGCGAACAGGGTCGTGGCGGGGGCGAGCTCGCCCACCTGGGCCCACACCTTGCGCTTGAGCTCCAGGTTCTCCGGGACGGCCTCGACCACGATGTCCGCATCCGCCAGGGCCTCGCCGAGGTCCGAGGTCGGCGTGATGCGGGCGATGGCCTCGTCGAAGCGCTGCGGGTCGTAGCCCTCCCCGAGGTCTGCTTCGTAGCCCTGGCGGATCCACGCCCAGCGGCGCTCGATCCCCTCGAGGGCGGCGGGGACGGCGTCGTAGGCCATCACCTTCTTGCCGTGGTACGCCGCCTGCATGATGATCTGCGAACCCAGCACGCCGGTGCCCAGCACGGCGACCTGCTCGAAACGGGTGAACTCGGACATGTGTGTCGACCTTCTTCTCTCGCGGTCCGAATGGGACGTACAGGTGAACGCCCCGGGCACGCTCCTTGTTCCCGGGGGCGACGACGGGCCGCCCGGTGCGCAGCGGGCGCACGGGACGGCCCGTCGGGGCGGGGAGGCTCAGCCCTGGGAGGTCTCGGACGGGGCCATCGGCCAGGTCTTGGCCACGAGCGTCAGCACGTCGTACTGAGCGCAGAGCTCGTCCTTCTGGTTGTGGATCCGGCAGTCCCAGGCCACCTCGCCGTACTCGTCGCTCACGCGCGGGGTGATGCGCTTGGCGGTCAGGGTCACGCGGATGGCGTCGTCGTAGGTCACCGGCGTGATGAAGCGCAGGTTCTCCAGGCCGTAGTTGGCCAGCACCGGGCCCGGATCCGGGGCCACGAACAGCCCCGCGGCCCACGAGACCAGCAGGTAGCCGTGGGCCACGCGGCGCGGGAAGAACGGGTTGGCCATGGCGGCCTCCTCGTCCGTGTGGGCGTAGAACCTGTCCCCGGTCTCCTCCGCAAAGGCGGTGATGTCCTCCAGGGTGACGGTGCGCAGGCCGGAGGCGAACTGGTCGCCCACCGTCAGCTCGGCCAGGGACTTGTAGAACGGGTGCACGGCCGTGCCGGCCTCCACGTCCTCGCGGGTCACCGTGTGGGTCGCGGCGCCCTGATGCCACACGCCGGTGATGGCCGTGAGCATGTCCGGGGAGCCCTGGATCGCCGTGCGCTGCATGTAGTGCTTCACAGCGCGGACGCCGCCGAGCTCCTCGCCGCCGCCGGCGCGGCCGGGGCCGCCGTGGATCAGCACCGGCACGGGGGCGCCGTGGCCCGTGGTGGTCGCGGCGGTCTGGCGGTTCAGGACGTGCACGCGGCCGTGGTGGGCACCGATCCCGGCGGCGAACGCGCGGGCGGTCTCACCGTCGTTCGTGGCGACCGTGGCCACGAGCGAACCCGACCCCAGGGCGGCCAGGGCCACGGCGTCGGCCACGTCCGTGTAGCCGATCACCGAGGTGACCGGACCGAACGCCTCGACGCTGTGCACCTCGGGGGTGCGCGCGTCCTCGAAGGTGAGCACCGTGGGGGCGAAGAACGCGCCGGACTCGGCGTCGGCGTCACCGGTCGAGCCCTCGGGGCCGCCGAGGCGGACCTGACCGCCGGCGTCGACCAGGCGCTGCACCGCGCCGCGGACCTCGCCCTGCTGGTCCTTCGAGGCCAGGGCGCCCATGGTGGTGCCCTCGACGCGCGGGTCGCCCAGGACGACCTTCGCGGCCAGGCGCTCGGTGAGGGCGGCGGTCACGGCCTCGACCCGATCCTGCGGGACGATCACCCGGCGGATGGCGGTGCACTTCTGTCCGGCCTTGACCGTCATCTCCTGGAAGACGACCTTCACGAACGCCTCGAACTCGGGGGACTCCGGGTCCGCGTCCGGGCCGAGGATGGCGGCGTTGAGGGAGTCGGTCTCCGCGGTGAAGCGGACGCCGCCCTCCTGCACGTTCGGGTGCTTCTTCAGCGTGGCCGCGGTGGCGGCGGAGCCGGTGAACGCGACGTGGTCGCGGTAGTCCAGGTGGTCCAGCAGGTCGCGGGCGGAGCCGGAGATCAGCTGGATCGAGCCCTCGGGCAGCACGCCGGACTCGAGCATCAGCTCGACGCACTTCTGCGTGACGTAGCCGGTGGGGGTGGCCGGCTTGACCACGGTGGGCACGCCGGCGACGAAGGCCGGGGCGAACTTCTCGAGCATGCCCCACACGGGGAAGTTGAACGCGTTGATCTGCACGGCCACGCCCGGGATGCGCTGGTAGATGTGCTCGCCGATGAAGGAGCCGTCGCGGGAGAGGGGCTCCACGTCGCCGTCGATGATCACGGTGGAGTTCGGTAGCTCGCGGCGGCCCTTGCCGGAGAACGTGAAGAGGGTGCCGATGCCGCCGTCGACGTCGAAGGCGTGGTCGCGCTGCGTGGCGCCGGTGGCGAAGGAGACGTCGTAGAGCTCCTGGACGCGGGAGTTCAGAAAGAGCGCGAGCTCCTTGAGCTTGAGGGCGCGCTCGTGGATGGTCAGCTCGCCCAGGGCCTGCTGGCCGACGGTGCGGGCGTGCTCGATGGCGGCGGCCGTGTCGAGGCCGTCGGTGGAGACGCCGGTCAGGCGCGCGCCGGTGTTCGCGTCCGTCACGTCGGTGACCTTGGACGGGTGCGACGGCGTCCACCAGCTGCCGGCGACGTAGCTGGGGAGGATCTCCGGGAGGGAGGGGGCGGTGACGGTCACGGGGTCTCCTGGTGTCGGGGGCGCGGACGAGTCCCGACCGATCGGTCGGTTATTGCTCCTCACCCTAGCCGAGACGTGGATCACGCGGGAGGGGGAGCCGGGCGGGTGACGCCGTCGTCGTGGGGAGGGGTGGGGTGGGGTCTGGCGGCGACCCGTGGCGCCAAAGCCCGCAGACACGCCGCTATGGCCAGGACGTGGCGGCGTGTCTGCGGGCCTCGGCGGGGCGTCGTCCACAGATCCCGGCGGACGACGACGGCGGCCCGCCCGGATCGGGCACGCTCGGCCCATGCCCCGCTCGCCCGCGCCCCTGCCTCCGATGCGCTGCGGACTGGACGGCCTCCTCCGCGCTCCGACCGTGTTCTCGACCCCGGCCGCGCGCGAGGCGGGCGTGAGTGCGGCCCGGCTGCGGCGCGGGGACGTGGTCTCCCTCGGCTGGGGGCTCTGGGGCCTGCGCGGCGTCGCACCGGACCCCATGGATCATGTGCGGGCACTGCAGGATCTGCACCCCGAGGGCGTGTTCAGCCACGTCACGGCCGCCCGGGTGCTCGGCCTGTGGTTGACCGGGCCGCTCGCCGCCGACCGGTCCGTGCACATCGCGACCCCGCGCGGCCACGGCACCGCGTCGAGCCGGGCCGGGATCCGCTCACACCGCCTCCGCGCCGACGCACCGGTGCGGATCGTGGACGGGGTGCGTGTGACCGCACCGGGGTGGACCTTCGTGGACCTCGCCGCGCACGCCGGGCCGCTCGAGCATCTCGTCGCGCTGGGGGACAGCATGGTTCGGACCGCCCCGACGGAGGCCCGCCGCCGTCGACTGCCTCCCGGGGTGACGGACGTGGCCGAGCTGCGCGCCGCCGTCGAGGAACGCGGTCGGGTGCGCGGGATCCGTGCGGCCCGGGAGGCGCTGGAGCTCGTGCGTCCCGGGGCCGACTCGCCGCAGGAGAGCCGGCTGCGGGTGCGGCTCGTCCTGGACGGCGTCCCCGAGCCCGCGGTGAACCCGTGCATCCGCCTCGCCACGGGACAGCGGCTCCGCGTCGATCTGGTGTGGGCGGAGGCCAAGGTGGCCGTCGAGTACGACGGCGATCAGCACCGCACGGATCGCCGGCAGTGGCGTGAGGACCGCGAGCGGGACGCGGCCCTGCGCGCGGAGGGGTGGGAGGTGATCCGGGTGACCGCCGACGTGTTCCTGCCGGGGCACTGGGAGCTCTTCGTGCGGCAGCTGCGGGGCCTGGTGGCCGCGCGGACGATGCCGGGCCGAGTGCCGCCGTCGTGGATCTGACCTGTCGAGGCCCGCAGACGCGCCGCTACGGCCTGGCGGTAACGGCGTGTCTGCGGGCCTCGGCGAGAGGGGCGGGAGCCTCGGGCCGGCGTCGGCCCCTGCCCCTCGTCTCCGGACCGGCGTAGAATCGAGCACCGGTCCTCTCGGACCCGACCCACCCCCTCATCCGGAGAGTTCTGCCGCATGCTGCGCACCATGTTCCACGCCAAGATCCACCGGGCCACCGTGACCCAGGCGGACCTGCACTACGTGGGCTCCGTGACCGTGGACCAGGACCTGCTGGACGCCGCGGACATCCTCCCCGGCGAGCTCGTGTCCATCGTGGACGTCACCAACGGCGCGCGACTGGAGACCTACACCATCGCGGGCGAGCGGGGCTCCGGCGTGCTCGGCATCAACGGCGCCGCCGCCCACCTGGTGCATCCGGGGGACATCGTCATCCTCATCGCCTACGGGCAGATGGACGACGACGAGGCCCGCCACTTCCAGCCCAAGGTCGTCCACGTGGACGCGGACAACAGGATCGTGGAGCTCGGCATCGACCCCGCCGACGGCCTCCTCGACGGCCTCTCCCGCCCGCCGCTGTCCCGCGAGTGGAACGAGGCGCAGGCCGAGCTCTGAGCCGGCCTGGGGCGCCGGGCCGTCATGGACGAGCCCTTCGAGCGGGATCAGCGGTCGGCACGGCCTTCGCCCCGAGCGCTCGACGCGCGGAGCGCATCGCGGCCGCGTGGCTGAGGCCCATCGCGGTGCGGGCGCCCGGCACGTGGGCCACGGCGCGCATCCACGGCGAGGTGAGCACCACCTCCTGCTCCCACGCCACGATGCAGCGCGGCGCGTGTCCGGCCGGGGCACCGTCGTCGTGGACGGTGACCCGCACGGTGCCCGTCAGGCCCCCGCTCAGGCGGGCGACCAGTAGGCCGCGGGCGCGGTCGTCGATGAGACGCTCCATCGTCAGACGCACCGGCACGAACCCGCGCAGCCGGACGGCGGCGCGGTCGGGGCCCAGGCGACGGACGCGCGGGACGGCCGGCCACCAGCGTGGGTAGCCGGCCGGGTCGGCGAGCAGGGCCAGCACGGACCGGGCGTCCGCGGGGACGGCCCAGCGGTGGGTGAAGCGGAAGGGGCGGTCGACCGACATCAGGCCCGGCCGAAGGTCTCGGGGTCCACGGGGCGCCGGGTGCGGGGGAGCTTCGCGACGACCAACAGGTACGACTCCGTGACGAGGTCCCGCACGAGCTGCTCGTCGAGGGCCGGGTGCGCGGCCAGGCTAAGCCAGTGCCGCTTGTCCATGTGATAGCCGGGCGTGATCGCCGCGGGCAGGGCCGCGCGCAGCTGGGCGCCGTCCTCCGGGCGGGCCTTGACGTTCACGAGGCGGCGCCCGTCGTGGTCGATGAACACCGCGAACAGCTTCCCCTGCACCTTCATGACCTCGGTGTCCGGGCCGAAGGGGTGCGACGCGGCGCTGCCCGGCAGCTCGAGGGCGCGGTCGCGGGCGACGCGCAGCAGCGTGGGCTCGTCCATACCCGTCACGCTAGCCGCGCCGCCCCGCACTTTCGAACGTGATATCGGGGGAATGGGCGCTTTCGAACGGGAGATAGGCCCTATCTCCCGTTCGAAAGCGCCTGCCCCGGGGGCTCAGCGGTAGTCGAAGAAGCCCTTGCCGGACTTCCGGCCGAGCTCGCCGCGGGCCACCATGTCCCGCATGAGCTGCGGCGGGGCGAAGCGCTCACCCAGCTGGGACTCGAGGTACTCCGCGATGCCCAGGCGCACGTCCAGGCCCACGATGTCGGTCAGGGCCAGCGGGCCGACCGGGAACTTGTATCCGAGCACCATGGCGGCGTCGATGTCCTCGGGGGAGGCCACGCCCTCCTCGACCATGCGGATGGCCTCGAGCGCGATCGCCACGCCCAGGCGCGACGAGGCGAAGCCCGGGGCGTCCTTGACGACGACGGGGGTCTTGCCGAGCCCGCGGACCCACTCGGTGGACAGGGCCTGGAGCTCCGCACCGGTCTGCTCGCCGATCACGACCTCCACGAGCTTCGAGGCGGGCACCGGGTTGAAGTAGTGCAGGCCGCAGAAGCGCTCGGGACGCTGCAGGTGCGAGGCGATCTCGTCGATGGACAGGGAGGAGGTGTTGCTGGCCAGCCAGGCGTCCTCGCGCAGGTGGGCCTCGACGTCGGTGAGCGCCTCGATCTTCACCTGCATGTCCTCGAACACGGCCTCGACCACGAGGTCGCAGCGGGCGAAGTCGGCGCGGTCCACGGTGACGGTCAGGCGCTGCGCCCACTCGTCCAGGTCGCCGTCGATCTTGCCGCGGTCCAGGGAGGCGGCCAGGTCGGCCTCGATGCGCTCCCTGGCGGCCTCGGCCGACCGCGGGTCGCGCTCGACGACGACCACCTCGGACGAGCCGGAGACGAGGAACGCGTGGGCGATGCCGCCACCCATCCGGCCGCCGCCGAGGACGCCGACGACGGCGGGCACGGAGGACGGCGCGGCATCAGGGGTGTGCTGCTGATCGGTCATGTCAGTCCTCACTTCTTCTTGCGGTCGAGGAACGCCTGCATGCGCTCGAACTTGGCCTCGGACTCGAACAGGATGGCCTGCGCGATCTCGTCCACGTGGGGGTGGGCCTCGCGGGGGAGGTGGAAGACGCGCTTGGACAGCCGCACCGCCAGCGGGTCCTGCTGCGCGATGCGGTCGGCGAGGGCGTCGGCGGCGTCGAGGAGGGCCTCCGGCTCGTGCAGCTCGGTGACGAGCTTGAGCTCGAGGGCCTCCTGCGCGTCCAGGATCCGTCCGGCGAGCAGCAGCTCGAGGGCCACCGGCTCGCCCACCAGCTCCTTGAGCCGCCACTGGGCGCCCGCAGCGGCGGTGATCCCCAGACTCGTCTCGGGCTGGCCCATCTTCAGCGCCGGGGTGGCGATGCGGAAGTCGGCCGCGTAGGCCAGTTCCGCGCCGCCGCCGAGGGCGAAGCCGTCGATCGCTGCGATCACGGGCATGGGCAGCCGGTGGATGCGGTCGAAGACCTGCGAGTTCACGCCGCGCAGGGCGTCGTCGCGGCGGCGCTCGCGCAGCTGTCCGATGTCCGCGCCGGAGGCGAAGATGCCGGAGAACGTCCCCGGCTCGCACTTCGACTCCACCTGCGTGCCCGAGATGATCAGGATCTTCGGCTCGCGTTCGAGGTGGGCGCAGAGCTCGTGGAACTCGTCGACCATGGTCTGGTCGATCGCGTTGCGCACGCCCGGGCGGTCCATGCGCGCGTGGACGCGGTCCTCGCGCTCCTCGACGTGCAGCGCCGAGAAGTGGCTGAAGTCGGTCATCTGCTCAGACCCTCTCGACGAGCATCGCGGAGCCCTGGCCCACGCCCACGCACATCGTGGCCAGGCCCCTGTCCGCGCCCTCGCGCTCCATCCGACCGAGCAGCGTGACCACGAGACGCGACCCCGAGGAGCCCAGCGGATGGCCCAGGGCGATCGCGCCGCCGTCGGCGTTGACGGTCTCCGGGTCCAGGCCGAGGCGCCGCATCGAGGCCAGGGACTGGGTGGCGAAGGCCTCGTTGAGCTCGACGGCGCCCAGGTCCGCCACGGACCAGCCGGAGCGCGCGAGGGCCTTCTCGGTGGCCGGGACGGGGCCCAGGCCCATGATCTCGGGGGCCAGGCCCGCCGAGGTGAACTCCACGACGCGGGCGCGCGGGGTCAGGCCGTACTTCTGCGCGGCCCGCTCGGAGACGACGAGGATCGCCGAGGCGCCGTCGTTGAGGGAGGAGGAGTTGCCGGCGGTGACCACGCCGTCCTTCTTGATGATCGGGCGCAGGCCGGCGAGCACCTCGGGGGTGGAGCCGGGACGGGGGCCCTCGTCCGTGTCCACGATCGTCTCGGCGCCCTTGCGGCCCGTGACGACGACGGGCACGATCTCGTCCGCGAAGCGGCCGGCCTCGATGGCGGCCAGCGCACGCTCGTGCGAGCGGGCGGCGAAGGCGTCGGCGTTCTCGCGGGTGATGCCGTCCACCTCGCCGACCTCCTCGGCGGTCTCCGGCATGGAGAAGGTGAACTTCTCCCCGAACTCGCCGTCCGCGAAGCGCGGGTTCACGAAGCGCCAGCCGATCGCGGTGTCGAAGGCCGCGCCGGGCTTGGCGAACGCCGTCGTCGGCTTCTCCATCACCCAGGGGGCGCGGGACATCGACTCCACGCCTCCGGCCACGACGACGTCGGCCATCCCGGAGCGCACCATCGCGGTGGCGATGCCGATCGCGGACATGCCCGAGGCGCAGAGGCGGTTCACGGTGATGCCCGGGACGGTGTCCGGGAAGCCGGCCAGCAGCCAGGCCATGCGGGCGACGTTGCGGTTCTCCTCGCCGGCGCCGTTGGCGTTGCCGAGGATGACGTCGTCCACGACCGACGGGTCGATGCCGGCGTCCTCGATCACGGCCTTGATGGTCAGGGCGGCGAGGTCGTCGGGGCGGACGGAGGAGAGGGCGCCGCCGTACTTGCCGACGGGCGTGCGGCGACCGCCGACGAGCAGGGCCTGGGACTGTGCGGACATGGAGACTCCTTGAGTGACCGACGACGAGGCGGGCGCGGCGAATTACCGACCGTGCGTTCAGGTTCAGTATCCCGGGCCGGTGTGACGGGGGTCAACTGCGGGGGCGGGGTGTGACGGGGCGGAGACGGGGCCGGGCGGCCGCGCCGAGGCCACGTCGATCAGCGTCTGACCCGGCGCACCCCGCACGGAGGCCCGCAGACGCGCCGTTTCGTCCCCGACGTGGCGGCGTGTCTGCGGGCCTCGGCGCCGGCCCGGTCCGGCCCGCGCACCGCACGACGACGGCGCGCCCTTCCGGAGGAGGACGCGCCGTCGTCGTGGGGTGGGGACGGGCGAAGCCCGTCAGGCGGCCCGGATCAGGCCGGGACCACCGGGTGGGAGCGGGTGGCGACGACCTGCTCGTCGTGCAGCTCGCGGTCCTGGATGCCCTTGGGGACGAACAGGACGGCGATGAGCGAGATCGCGGAGATCACGATGATGTACCAGGCCACGTTCTCCCAGCCGGTCTTCACGAGCTGGTCGGCGAGCAGCGGGGCGAAGGCGCCGCCGATGATGGTGCCGAGCGCGTAGCCGATGGAGACGCCGGAGAAGCGGACGCGGGCCGGGAACATCTCGGCGTACATCGCCGACTGCGGACCGTAGGACGGACCCAGGCCGAGGGTCAGGACGAACAGGCCCAGCGAGAACAGCGGCAGAGACGCGGTGTTCAGCAGCCCGAACAGCGGGAAGGCCCAGACGATCAGGAACCCGTAGCCGAGGACGAAGGTCAGCTTGCGGCCGATCTTGTCCGAGACCCAGCCGCCGAGCAGGGTGAAGATGAACCAGCCGACGCCGCCGACGAGGCTCGCGATGAGCACCTCGGAGGAGGTCATGCCCAGGCCCTTCGGGCCGCCGTACTTCGAGAACCACGCGATGAGCAGGTAGCCGACGCCGTTGTTCGCGGCGAAGATCACGGCGGCGAGGATGACCTCCTTGGTGTGGTGCCGGAAGAGCTCGCCCAGCGGGGCGGACTCGTCCACCTTGAGCTGCTGCATCTCCTTGAAGACCGGGGACTCCTCCACGGCCTTGCGGATCAGGTAGCCGACGACGATCAGCACCACGGAGATCAGGAACGGGATGCGCCAGCCCCAGGCGAGGAACTGCTCCTCGGACATGGTGGAGCGCACGATGAACAGCACGCCGGTGGCCAGGATCATGCCCAGCGGCACGCCGATCTGCGGGGCGGAGCCGAACAGGCCGCGCTTGCCGTGGGGGGCGTGCTCCACGGACAGCAGCGCCGCGCCGCCCCACTCGCCGCCGGCGGACAGGCCCTGCAGCAGGCGCAGCACGACGAGCAGGATCGGCGCCCACACCCCGATCTGGGCGTAGGTGGGCAGCAGGCCGATGAGGGTGGTGGCCAGGCCCATGCCGATCAGCGTGAGGGACAGGACGAACTTGCGGCCGAAGCGGTCGCCGAGGTGGCCGGCGATGATCGCACCGAGCGGGCGGATGAGGAAGGAGATGCCGAGGGTGGCCCACGCGGCGATCTGGGAGCCGTTCTCGCCCATCGGCTGGAAGAAGAGGGCGGCGAAGACGAGGGCGGTGGCCTGGGCGAAGATGAAGAAGTCGTACCACTCGATGGTGGTGCCGACGACGGTGCCGGCGATGACCTTGCGCTCCTCGCGGCGATCGCGCGCGGGGGCGGGCGCCGCGGGGGATGCGACGGTGTGGCTCATGGATGCTCCTGGGATGCGGGGCGGCGGCCGACCGTGAGACGGCGGCGGGACGGTGTGGTTCCCGACCGATCGGTCGGGAAGTGACACCCGTCACCGTATACGATCCTCTGTGACTCACGCCACGATCCCAGCTGATGACGGGAATGTGACGCGGCCAAGCCGGGACGACGACGGCGCCGCGCCCTTCACGCAAAGGGTGCGGCGCCGTCGTCGGTGGCGGGGTGCGGCGGCTCAGCCGCGGCCGGTGAACTCCGGCTTCCGCTTCTCCTGGAAGGCCTGGAAGCCCTCGGCGTAGTCGGCGGTGCCGCAGAGCTCGCCCTGGGCGATGTTCTCCGCGCCGAGGGACTCCCACAGGCCCACGCGGTGGTCACGGACCTGGGCCACGAGCTCCTTCGACGCGCGGAACGCGAGGGTCGCGCCGGAGGCCACCTGGGCGACCTTGGCGCGGGTGAACTCGAGCAGCTCGTCCGCGGGCAGGGCCCGGGAGAACAGCCCGGCCTGGACGGCCTCGGCGCCCGAGAGGAGCTCGGCCGTGTAGATCAGGTCCAGGGTGCGGTGCGCGCCCAGGCGCTCGGTGAACAGCCAGTGGCCGCCCGAGTCCAGGGTGGCCCCGAGGTTCGCGAACGGCGAGCCGATCTTCGCGTCCTCGGCCACGTACACCACGTCCGTGGCGATCGCGAGGCCGAGGCCCACGCCCAGGCAGGCGCCCTGCACCGCGGCGAAGGTGGGCACCGGGATCTCGGACATGGCCCGCAGCACCGGGGTGACCCTGTCCCGCAGGTAGGCGGTGGCGTCGTCCTCGGCCGGGACCACGGCGGAGATGTCGCGGCCCGCGCAGAAGCCGCGGCCCTCGCCGCGCAGCAGCACGGCCCGGACCTCGCCGGACTCGACGCCGGCGGCGGCCCGCTCGTAGGCGGCCTGGAGTTCGGCCAGCGCGGCCTCGTCCAGGGCGTTCATCCTCTGGGGGGCGTCCAGCACGATCTCGGCGACGCCGTTCTCGACGGTGATCTCGATCATCGGGGGCTCCTTCGGTCTCGTGGGCGGGCGCTCAGGCGTCGAAGTCCAGCGTGATCGAGTCGGAGGTCGGGCGGGTCTGGCACGTGAGCACGTAGCCCTTCTCCACCTCGTCCTTCTCGAGCGCGTAGTTCTCGTCCATCTCGTACGCGCCGTCGACGACCTTGGCGCGGCAGGTGCCGCACACGCCGCCGGCGCAGGCGAAGGGCACGTCCGAGCGGACGCGCAGCGCGGCGTTGAGGACGGTCTCGTGGGCAGACGTGGGGGACTCGACCTTGGCGGTGAGGCCGTCGAGGTTGAACTCGATGGTCACGTTGTCGCCCTGCGGGTCCACCTCCACCACGCGGCCGGAGTGGCCCTGCGGGTTCTCCGGGCGGCCGGTGGTGAACAGCTCGAAGCGCACGTCGTCCTCGGACACGCCGCGGGCGGCGAGCGTCTCACGGGTGAGCTGCACGAGCTCGAACGGGCCGCAGAGGAACCACTCGTCGGTGCCCTGCACGTCGATCACGCGGTCCAGGAGGGTGGTGAGCTTGTCCTCGTCGATGCGACCGGAGAGCAGCGGGGACACGCGCTGCTCGCGGGAGAGCACGTGGTGCACCGTGAACCGGGCCGGGTACTTGTCCTTGAGGTCGCCGATCTCCTCGGCGAACATCACGTCCATGGCGGAGCGGTTCGCGTAGACCAGGTCGAAGCGCGAGGTCTCGGAGGCCGCGAGCACGGCCTTGGCGATCGCCATGATCGGGGTGATGCCCGAGCCGGCCGCGAACGCCACCAGGTGCGTGTCCTTCTTCTCCGCGACCTTCTCCGCCGCCACCCTCTGGGCGTCGTTGAGGGAGGTGACGTGCGTGCGGGACGTGAACGCGCCCTGCGGGTTCATCACGTCGATCCTCTCGCCGACCTCGAGGCTCTCGTTGGCCCACGTGGAGAACGTGCCGCCGATGTCCTTCTTCACGGCCACGCGGATCTCGCCGCGCTTCGGGACGGCGCAGATCGAGTAGGACCGGCGCACCTCGGCGCCGTCGAGCTCCTTGCGCAGGGCCACGTACTGGCCCGGCACGTAGTCGTAGTCGTCGGCGAGCTCCTCGGGCACCGCGAAGGTGACCTCCACGGAGTCCTCGGTCAGGCGGCGCAGCTCGGACACCTCGAGGGTGTTGAACGTGGCGCGGCGCTTGCCGGTGGTGGGGGCGTCGGTGGTCTCGGTCATCAGTGCACCTTGAAGTAGTCGAAGGGCTCGAGGCACTCCCGGCAGGTGTAGAGGGCCTTGCAGGAGGTGGAGCCGAAGCGGGTGATCTCGCGGGTGTTCAGGGAGTGGCAGCGCGGGCACTTCACGGCCATGCCGATCCTGATCGGGCCGTCCGTGGTGCGCGCGACGGGCGGGGCGATGCCGTACTCGTTGAGCTTGGCCTTGCCCTCGTCCGTCATCCAGTCCGTGGTCCACGCCGGCTGGAGCACCAGGCGCACCTCGGCGTCGGGGAATCCGGCGCGCTCGAGCGCGCGGGTGACGTCCGTGGTGATGGTGTCCATGGCGGGGCAGCCGGAATAGGTGGGCGTGATGACGACGACGGCCCTCTCGCCATCGGCCCGTGCCTCCCGGAGGATCCCGAGGTCCGCGATGGACAGCACGGGGATCTCCGGGTCGTGCACGGTGGAGGCCGCATCCCAGGCCCGCGCGTCGGCGGGATCGGCGGGGCGCAGCTCGCTGGCGGTGGTCACCAGGTCGCTCCCGGGTGACGGCGCGCCAGGGACTGCATCTCCGCGAGGATGTACCCGCGGTACTCGCTCATGGCGCCGGAGCGGTCGCCGCCGCGGGCGGTGCCCGTCGTCGGCACGGTCAGGCCGGCCTCCTCGATGGCCGCGCGGATGCGGGTCATCGTGGGCTCCTCGAGCGAGGACGGCAGCACGGCGACGCCCTGCTCGGCGAGGGCGCGGACGACGTCGTCGTCGTGGAAGAGCTCGGCCACGTAGGGCCACAGCTCGTCCAGGCCGCGCTGCATGCGGCGCTTCGACTCCTCGGTGCCCAGGCCCAGGCGCTGCAGCCACAGGGCGGCGTGGTCCTGGTGGTACAGGACCTCCTTGAGGGCCTTGTCCGCGATGGCGGCGAGCGTGGGGTCGGCCGACTCGCGCAGGCGGGTGTACAGCTCGTACGAGTAGAACGAGTAGTACAGCTGGCGGGCGATGGTCTTGGCGAAGTCGCCGTTCTCGGCCTCCACGAGGCGGACGGAGCGGAACTCCTCCTCGTCGCGGAAGTACGCGAGCTCGTCCTCGGTCTTGCCCCACGCGGTGCCGGCGTAGGAGAGGAGGAAGCGGGCGTGGCCCACGAGGTCCAGGGCGATGTTGCCCAGGGCGATGTCCTCCTCGAGCTCCGGGGCGCGCGAGATCCACCAGGACAGGCGCTGCCCGAGCATCAGGGCGTCGTCGCCGAGGGCGAGGGCGTAGCGGGCGACGTCGTCGCTCGCCTTCTGCTCGCCGGCCGCGATCTCCTCCGCGGTGATGGCCACGCCCGCGGAGTGCCTCGTGGCGGAGTCGTTGGTCGCGAAGCTCACAGGTGCGGCACCCCCTCGGACTGCTGGTAGTAGGTGGCGTGACGGTAGGACTTGCCCTGCGCGGACTCGAAGAAGCCGCCCTTGGAGTCCGGGTCCGAGGCCGCGATGGCCTCGGCCGGGACGACCCACACGGAGGTGCCCTCGTTGCGGCGGGTGTACAGGTCCCGCGCGTTGCGCAGCGCCAGGGTGGCGTCCGGGGCGTGCAGCGAGCCGGCATGCACGTGGGAGAGGCCGCGGTTGGCGCGGACGAAGACCTCCCACAGGGGCCAGGCGTGGGAGGCGGCGGTGGTCTCGCTCATGGGTCAGGCTCCGATCAGGTGGGTCTCGGCCGGCGCGTGCTGCTCGGCCTGGCGGCGGGCGTAGGCGGCGGCGGCCTCGCGGACCCAGGCGCCCTCCTCGTGGGCCTGGATGCGGCGGGCCATGCGCTGGGTGTTCATGGGGCCGTCGCCCTTGATCACGGACATGAACTCGTCCCAGTCCAGCTCGCCGAAGTCGTAGTGGCCGCGCTCCTCGTTCCACTTCAGGTCCGGGTCCGGCAGGGTGAGGCCGAGAGCCTCGGCCTGCGGGACGATCATGTCCACGAAGCGCTGGCGCAGGTCGTCGTTGGAGAAGCGCTTGACCTTCCACGCCATGGACTGGCGGGAGTTGGGGGAGTCATCATCCGGCGGGCCGAACATCTGCAGGGCCGGACCGTAGAAGCGGTCCACGGCGTCCTGGGCCATCTGCTTCTGCTCGGGGGTGCCGTGCGAGAGCTCGTAGAGGATCTCCCAGCCCTGGCGCTGGTGGAACGACTCCTCCTTGCAGACGCGCACCATCGCGCGGCCGTACGGGCCGTAGGAGGCGCGGCACAGCGGCACCTGGTTGCAGATCGCGGCGCCGTCGACGAGCCAGCCGATCGCGCCCATGTCCGCCCAGGTGCGGGCCGGGTAGTTGAAGATCGAGGAGTACTTCGCGCGGCCGGAGAGCAGCTGCTCGTTCAGCTCGTCCCGCGGGGTGCCGAGGGTCTCGGCGGCGGAGTACAGGTACAGGCCGTGGCCGGCCTCGTCCTGAACCTTGGCCATGAGGATCGCCTTGCGCTTCAGGGAGGGGGCGCGGGTGATCCAGTTGGCCTCCGGCTGCATGCCGATGATCTCGGAGTGCGCATGCTGGGAGACCTGGCGGGTCAGGGACTTGCGGTACGCCTCGGGCATCCAGTCGCGGGGCTCGATGCGCGAGTCCTCCGCGATCAGGCGATCGAAGTTCTCCTGGCCGGCCGCATCCTCGGGGGACGGGACGGAGGCCAGGTGCTGGGGGGAGCTGGTCTGCGTCATGGGGATCACCTCACGCTGAGTGCGGGCTGGTTCCGTGGTCAGGGCGCACCGGGGCGCACCGAATTACTGACCGCTCGTTCAGGATAGGCCAGGGTGTGACCTCGGTCAACACGCCGGGGCATGCGGGGCCCGGGTGCGATGCGGCCGTCGGGACGGTGCGGGACGGTTCTCTCCTGCACAGGCGTCCCGACGGTGTCCCCCATCCCCGGATCGCCCCTCGCCGCGGTCGCGGGACCCGGGCCCTCCCTACGGTGGCCGCATGTCACCCCTCATCGGACCTCAGCAGATCGCCACGGCCCTGCGGGCCGTCGGACTCGACGACGACGCCGCCCGCCTGGTCGCGTGGGCCGACCCCGCCCGGCGCGAGCGGGAGGCCGCCGAGCAGGCCCTCGCCGACCTCGCCGTGGCCCAGACGCAGCTGCGCACGGCGCTGGGCGGGCTGGTCAGCGCCGCCACGGACGTGCGCTCGGCGATGCACACGGCATGGCGCGGGGAGGCCGCCGGCGCCTATGGGGAGGCCGTCCGGCGGGCGGCGGCCCTGGCGGCGGAGCTCGAACGGGAGGCCGGGGAGTGGCTCGCCCTGCGGGCCACCGCCGAGCGGGACGCCGAGGACGCGCGCCGGAACGCGGAGGCCCGGCAGCGGGCGGCCGAGGAGGCGGCGCTGGCCGTCCTGCGCTCGCTGGCGGTGGCGGCATGACCGGCGGGCGGGGTGCGGGCCCGGGGGCGGTGGCCTTCAGCACGCACGGCGGACCGGGCTCGATCTACGCGGAGGCCGAGGAGATGCGCGTCGTGGCCGGGCGGCACGAGCACGCCGCCGAAGAGGCGGCCGGAGCCTCGTGGCAGGTCGACGCGGCCGCCTTCGGGCTGGGCCGATCGGCCACGTGGCTCGCCTCCGCCGCCCTGCTGCAGGACCGGCTGGCGGAGGCGGTCGGTCGCGTGCGGAGCCTGTCGGAGCAGTGCGCCGAGCTGCACCGCGACCTGCTCTCCGCGGCGGCCCGCTACGAGGAGGCCGAGCGCGCGGCGGCCGGCATCATGGCCGCCGAGGACGCCTCCCTGGAGGAGCTGCCGGCGCTGCTCTGGCGGGACGGCCATGACGGCCTCACCACCCGCGAGGCGGAGCGGCTCGTGCAGGACCTCGTCCAGGCGGTGCCCGAGGCCATCGTGGCCGCCATGCTCACGGCCGCCGGCTTCCCCCTGCTCGCGGCCCTGGCGCGGATCGACGTGAAGATGCTGACGAGGGCGCAGAAGCTCGTGCTGAAGCGGCCCGTCTCCTCCGCGGCGAAGAAGGGGACGGATGCCGCGTCGGACCTCACCGAGGCGCTGCGGGTCTCCCCGGACGAGGCGTGGACCGTGGCGGCGGACGCCCTGACCCTCGCCGGCGCGGCGCCCCGGGGCGCGGTGACCCCGCACGGGGCGCCGCAGGACCGGCCGACGGCGCCCGCCCTGCTGGACGGCTCGGCCACGGGGCTGGCCTCTCTCATCCCGCGTGGGGAGGGGGACGGGGACCTCACGGTCACGGAGGTGGTGCGAGAGAACGGGAGCCGCGCCTGGGTGGTGGGTCTGCCGGGCACCCGCGGCGGCCTGATCCCGGATTCCGAGTCGACCGACCCGTGGGACGCCGGCGGACTCCTGGACGCCCTCGGCTCCGAGTCCGAGGTCACGGCCCCGGCGGTGCGGGCGGCGCTCGAGGCGGCCGACGTCCCGCACGGGGCCCCGCTCGTCCTGGCCGGCTACTCCCAGGGCGGGGTGCACGCCGTGAACCTGGCCGGGCGCGAGGACTTCACGTCCGTGTACCCCGTGACCGGCGTCATGACGGTCGCGGCGCCGTCCGGCAACGCGGTGGAGACCGGGCGGACCGCGGTGCTGGAGTTCTCCGCGGACGGGGACCTGGCCGTCGCCGCGGACGGGGCGCCCACCCCCGTCTCGGCGCGCCGGGCCGAGGTGGTCTTCCACCCGGCCGGCCACGGGTGGGATGCGCCCGGGGGCGGCTTCCGGACCACCTCTCCGCTGGCGGCCGAGGACGACCTGGACGCCGCCCACGACTTCGACGTCCAGGTGGACCTGATCCGGCAGTTCGAGGCCGCCGAGCCCGCATCCCGGGCGGAGGTCGCCGGGCTCTCCGCCGCGTTGGCCGGGCTGACCGCCGGCACCGTGGCCTCGAGCCGGGCGGTGCGCCTGCGCCGCACGCCGCCCGAGCGGGGCCACCTGCCCCCGGGATCCCGGTGAGCGCGCCGGCGGCGGGGCGCCCGCCGCCGCCCGCTCAGTTCGCGTCGAGCAGCACGCCGGCGAAGAACGCGTTCAGGCGGTCGACCTCGTCCAGGCCGAAGACGCCGGAGACGTACTGGTCCGGGCGGACCACGACGACGGCGCCGTCACGGCTGATGCCGCGGGCCTCGAAGATGTCCTCGCCGTGCTTGGGCTGACACGTGGCGAAGATGTTGTTCAGGTCGTGCAGGCCGAGGGGGCCGGTGGTCGGCCGGAAGATCGACGGCACGTCCGGGTGGGCGAACTCGGTCTGCTTCTGCTGGTACACGACCTTGATGTCGAAGCGGGCGTCTTCCGGTCCGTCCGACGGGGTGTGGCGGTTGCGGAAGGACCGCGGGTCCTCCACGATCGCCTTCGCCCACGCCGCGACCTTCGAATCCTCGGCGCGCGGGGAGGCGGTGTCGGCGAACACGTAGACGCGCCAGCGGCCGTCCGCGCGGTGCAGGTGGCCCAGGTGCTTCACGTTGGTGTCGCACGAGCGCTCCACCAGCCCCGACTTGAAGCGCTTGCCGATGGGGTAGCCCTGCGCCAGCGCCTGACCGGTGGCGTCCGTGGTGAGGAGGGAGGGTTGGTACTCCGTCATGAAGCCGGCCGGGAACTCGGCGGTCTTCGTGTAGAACTCGGCCACCTCGTTCGGGTCGCCCAGCTCGGAGGTGGGCTTGGCCATGAGCGTCGACCACTCCTTGTCGAAGTCGATCAGGTTCTTGGCGATCTCCTTGCGCTCCTCCGAGTAGGTCGGCACGAGCTCGACCGGGGCCATCCCGGAGAGCACCTGGCCCAGCTTCCAGCCGAGGTTCCAGCCGTCCTGCATGGACACGTTCATGCCCTGGCCGGCCTTCGCGGAGTGGGTGTGACAGGCGTCGCCGAGCAGGAACACGTTGGGGTGGGCCACGCGCTCGCGGTTGTCGAAGCCCGAGGTGAGGCGGTGGCCCACCTCGTACACCGAATGCCAGGCGACCTCCTTCACGTCCAGCGTGTAGGGGCGCAGGATCTGCTGGGCCCGGCGGATGATCTCCTCGAGCGGGGTCTGGCGCACCTTGTGGTTGTCGTCCGCCGGGACCTCGCCGAGGTCCACGTACATGCGGAACAGGTGCCCGCCTTCGCGGGGGATCAGGAGGATCGAGCCGCTGGACGAGTGGATCGCGCACTTGGTGCGGATGTCCGGGAAGTCCGTGTCGGCCAGCGCGTCCATGACGCCCCACGCGTGGTTCGCGGCGTCGCCGGTCAGGGTGTGGCCGATCGCCTTGCGGACGCGAGAGCCCGCGCCGTCCGCGCCCACCACGTACTTGGCGCGCACCTGGCGGGTTGGTCCCGAGGCGGGGTCCTCGAGGGCGTTGCCCTGGGCGTCCACGGTGCGGCGCAGGGTCACGAGCACGGGGTGCTCGCCGTCGTTCGTGTCCTCGAGGGTCTCGAACGCCCAGCCGTAGTCCGGCCGCGCACGGGTGGGGGAGTTCTTCATGTACTCGGCGAACCAGTCCAGGATGCGGGCCTGGTTCACGATCAGGTGCGGGAACTCGGAGACGCCCTCCGGGTCGTCCTCGGCCAGCGAGGTGCGCACGATCGTGTCCGCGTCGTCCTCGGCCGGGTTCCAGAACGCCATGGAGGTCAGGTCGAAGGCCTCGTCGATGATCTCGCTCGCGAAGCCGAAGGCCTGGAAGGTCTCCACGGAGCGGGCCTGGATGCCGTCCGCCTGGCCGATCTCGAGGCGGTGGGGGCGGCGCTCGATGATGCGGGTGTGGACGTCCGGGAACATCGCGAGCTGGGCGGCGGCGATCATGCCGGCCGGGCCGGAGCCGACGATCAGCACGTCCATCTCGTCCGGCAGCTCGGCGGGGCGGTCCAGGCCGATGCCGGCCGCCACCTGGACGCGCGGGTTCGTGGAGACATAGCCGTGGTGGTGGAAGAGCATGGGGGTCCTTTCGCTGCGGGGGATGTCGCTGCGCGGCGCGCGTGCCACCCGACGGCGTGTTCTCTCAGAGAACACGGTGTTCCCCCTGGGAACACATGTGTGCCAGACTGTACGCGGACGTGACAGGGTTCACAACCGGTGCGCGGGCCGACCACGCCCCGGGCGCGTCACGTCCGGCACGCGAGGCGAGGAGCACGGATGGCAGAGCACGACGGCGGCCCGGTCCGGGAGGGCGCACCCTCCCAGACGCTCTCCCGCGCGCTCACCCTGCTCGAGACCGTCGTGGAGGCGCCCGAGCCGCCCACCATCGCCGACCTCGCCGACGGCCTGGGCGTCCATCGCTCGGTCGCCTACCGCATGCTGCGCACCTTCGAGGCCCACGGCCTGCTGCGCCGCGACGGCCTCGGCCGCGTCCACGCCGCCCCCGGCCTGGCCGTCCTCGCCCGCCGGGTGGAGCAGGATCTGCGCGCGGCGGCCATGCCGCACCTGACCGCCGTCTCCACCGACCTGGGCATGACCGCGTTCCTGGTGGTGTGGGACGGGGCCCACTGCCTCACCCTGGCCACGGCCGAGCCGCCCAGCGGCAACCTCGTCACGCAGCGGCCGGGGACCCGGCACCCCCTCGGGGTCGGTGCGCCGGGGATGGCGATCGCCGTCGCCCTGACCGGACAGGAGTGGGCGCGGCTGCCCGGTGAGGCCCCGCCCGAGCGACCCGAGCTCGACGACGTGCGGGAGCGCGGCTGGGCCGTCAGCTCCGACGAGGTCATCACCGGCGTCTCCTCGGTGGCCGTGCCGCTGCGGGTCCCGGGCCAGCTGCCCGCCGCCCTCGCCGTGGTCTACGCGACGCGGCCGGAGGACCCGGCGCGCCTCGGGGACCGGCTCGGTGAGGCGGCCCGGGCCGTCGCCGTCGCCTTCGGCGCAGCCTGAGCCCGGGTCCCGTGGTGCCGCTCACGGCGTCCGCAGCCCGCATTACCCTGGTGGCCATGACTGATGACGCACAGCAGACGCCCGCCGTGGTCGCGCCCCACAAGAAGGTCGGCATGCTGCCGCCGTACGCCGCCGGCAAGCCGCCGGTCGCCGTCCCGGGCCTGCACCCCTACAAGCTCTCCTCGAACGAGAACCCCTACGCGCCCGTGCCCGGCGTGATCGACCGGGTGCGTCAGGTCGTGACCGGCCCGGAGGGCGCGCCCAGCACCCTCTGCCGCTACCCGGACACCCTCTCCACCGGCCTGCGCCAGGCCCTGGCCGCGCACCTGGACGTCCCGGCGGACGACGTCGTGACCGGTGCCGGCTCCCTCGGCGCCCTGGCCCAGGTCATCACCGCCTTCGCCGGCCACGGCGAGGCCGGGGAGGGCGACGAGGTGATCTTCGCGTGGCGCTCCTTCGAGGCCTACCCGATCGTGGTCCGCACCGCCGGTGCCGTGGACGTGCAGGTGCCGCTCACCGCGGACCACCGCCACGACCTGCCGGCCATGCTGGAGGCGATCACGGAGCGGACCCGCGTGATCCTGCTCTGCACCCCCAACAACCCGACCGGCCCCGTGCTCACGACCGCCGAGGTCGAGGACTTCCTGGCGCGCGTGCCCGCGCACATCCTCGTGGTCATCGACGAGGCGTACGTGGAGTTCGTCCGCGACGAGGACGCGGTCAAGGGTCTGGAGATGTACCGCAAGCACGCGAACGTCGTCGTGCTGCGCACCTTCTCGAAGGCGCACGGCCTGGCCAACCTGCGCGTGGGCTACTCGGTCTCGCAGCCGGAGATCACCAAGGCCCTGCGCACCGTGGCCACCCCGTTCGCGGTGTCCACGGTGGCCGAGGAGGCCGCGATCGCCTCGCTCGAGCACCTGGACGAGGTCCTCGAGCGCGTGCAGGTCGTCGTCGACGAGCGCGAGCGCGTCGCCGCCGCCCTGGCCGAGGCTGGCTGGGACCTGCCCTCCTCGCAGGCCAACTTCGTGTGGCTGCCGCTCGGCGAGCGCACGCAGGCCTTCGCCGAGGCCGCCCAGGCCCGGGCCCTGTCCGTCCGGGCGTTCGCGGACGAGGGCGTGCGCGTGAGCATCGGCGAGCAGGAGGCCAACGACCGCTTCCTCGAGGTGGCGCGCGACTTCCTGACGTGAGCGGCCCGGCGTGAGCTCACTCCGCCGGCCCGATCACCCGCCACATCAGGCGGCGGTACAGCAGCGCGCACCCGGTGAGGACCAGCGCCCCGGCGAGCACCGGGGTGACCAGGTAGTCCCAGTCCGCGTTGCTCAGCATGACCGTCAGCGCGGTGGCGCCCGCGGGGGCGTGGATCACGCGGAGCCCGGCCATGGCGGCCATGGCCAGGCCCATGCCGGCCGCGAGCGAGTACCAGGCCAGGGGCAGCATGGAGATCACGGCGATCCCGCATGCGGCCGAGACCACGTGCCCCACGAGCACGTTGGCGGGGTGGGAGTGCGGGCCGTGCGGCACGAGGAACACGAGCACGCAGGAGGAGCCGAAGGCGCCCACCAGCAGCGGCGCGGAGGCCAGGTCCTCGCCGAGGCTGAGGGTGGCGATGGTCAGTGCCCCCGCGATCGAGGCCGCGAGGACCACGTGCCAGGGCAGACGAGGGGCCAGCGGGCGACGCCACGGGTCCAGGAACCGCGGGCGACGCAGACCGGGCAGGCGGGTCATGCGCTCGTCTCATCTCCTCGTGACTCGGTCGCTTCCCGGGTCGGGCTCCTCCAGGGTAGGCCGCGGGCGGGGCCCGGGGCCGTCCGGGGGCCGAGGGGGAGGGACTGTGACGGCCGCTCAGCGGCGCGGCGCCACGAGGGCGTCTTCGGCGTGCCACTCGTGCCTCGGGGGAACGCCGGTTGACTTATCCCGGGTGCGGCGGCCTACGACCGGTGATAACTCAACCGACGACGGCGGCCCGCACCTTCGCGCGCAGGTGCGGGCCGACGTCGTCCCGGCGGGGTGCTCAGGCGGTGCGCAGCACCATGCCCGGGTGGAGCAGGGTCGAGACCGTCATGCCGTTGAGGCGCTGCAGGCGCTCCATGGAGACGCCCGTGCGCTGGGCGATGAGCCACCAGCCGTCGTTCGCCTGGACCACGTAGGTGGCGGGCGAGGGCGCCGGGGCGGAGGCGGTCTGGCCGGTCCGCAGCACCATCCCCGGGTGCAGCACGGTGGTCGCGGTCATGCCGTTGAGGCGCTGGAGGGTCTCCATCGTCACGCCGGTGCGGTGGGCGATGATCCACCAGCCGTCGCCCTCGCGGACCGTGTACGTGTCCGGGGCGGGGGCCGGGGCCGGGGCAGGCGCGGGCGGGGAGGTCGGCGCCGTGGCGGCCGTGATGAGCACCATGCCGGGGTGCAGGACGGTGGACGCCGTCATGCCGTTGAGCCGCTGGAGCTCCGCGGCGCTGACGCCGGTCCGTCGGGCGATGACCCACCAGCCGTCGTTCGGCTGCACCGTGTAGGTGCCGGTGGTGATCGGGGTGGGCTCCGGGGCGGTCGGGTCGGCGACGGTGCGCAGCACCATGCCCGGGTGGAGCACGGTCGACTCGGTCATGCCGTTGAGCTCCTGGAGGGTGGCCGCGGGCACGCCGGTGCGGCGGGCGATGGTCCACCAGCCGTCGTTCGGCTGCACCGTGTACGTGCCGGCGGTCGACGGCTCGGTCGTCGGGGCCGGCGTCGGAGCCGGGGTGGCCGGTGCCGGCGGCTGGCCGGCCGCCGTCGCGATGGCCTCGGCGCGGTCCCGCAGGTCGTCGAAGCGGGCCATCAGGTGCTGCCCCGGGCACGCGGTCGCGGACGTGGCCCGGTGCGGGAAGATCGTGTCCACGGTGACGGGCGTGCCCGCGGCGTACTTCGTGCTGCCGCCCGAGGTCAGGGTGACTCGGCCCCGCGCGTCGATGCCGTCGCGGTACAGGTAGTAGGCGGTGGCGCGGGCCATCGCGTCCACCACCTCCTCGGACGGGGCGACCACGTCGTAGTTGCCCATCGTGGAGATGCCCATCGTGCCCCGGTTGAACCCGCCCGCGTGCGTGCCCAGCGGGTTCGAGTCCAGGGCGCCGCGGCGGCCCTCGTAGATGTTGCCGAAGCGGTCCGTGATCAGGTGGTACGGGAAGTCGCCCCAGCCGAGGGTCCTCGTGTAGTACGCGTAGATGCCGCGCATCTGCTCCACGGCCTGGGCGCGCGAGTAGTCGTTCGTGCCGGCCGTGTGGTGGATGGTCAGCGCGCGCACCTGGTCGAACTGCGGGGAGGACTCGGCCCAGGACTCGTCCGCGCCCCACTGCGCGCGGGTGATCACGTCCGGGAGGATCTTCGCGCGCGCATCCGAGGCCGTGGCCACGGTGCGGGCCTCGGCGGGTGCGGCGCCCCCGACGACGGCGCTCGACTTCACGCCCCGCGGCAGGCCGGCCGTCTCCGCGGCCTGCTCGGCGGTCACCGCCGGGTGCGCGCTCGCGACGGTCTCGTCCGTGGCGGCCGTGCCCGGGTCGATGAGGGACAGCTCGAGGCCGGCCGGGGCTGCGCCGTCGGCGGTGGTCACGCGCAGCTGGGCGCCGTCCGCGCCGAACGCGACGAACGGGTCCGTGCCGGTGCGCGCGGGGGCGGCGTCCTCAGGCAGGACGGGCCGATCCAGGACCTGCCACGGGCCCCAGGCCCCGTCCTGACGCACGCGGATCTCCACGCGCTCGACGGCGTCGTCCGCCGCGGTGTCCCACACGGCGGCGGCCACCGTGAACGGGCGGTCCACCACGGGCTCGCCGAGCACGACGCCGGCCGGAGCCTCCTCGGCCGGGACGAGGTTCTCGCCCTCCTGCGGGACGGTCGCGACGCCGGCGCCCTCGACGGGAGCGGCCGACGCGGGGGTCGCGGCCGCGCCGACGGTCGTGGCGCGGGCGGCGTCGTCGAGCGGGCGCACGTCGGGGGCGCCCTCCGTGGTCGCGGACGGCGGCTGCGGGAGCAGGCCGCCGACGAGGACGGAGAGCGCGGCGACCGCGACGGCGGGCGCGAGCGGGCGGGGGGACGCGGCGGAACGCGGCGGGAGAATCTTCATGCGGATGCCTTCGGAAGGTGGAGTGCCCGAGGAACGACAGGCGCGGGCCGTGTCGCTTTCCCGGGTCGGTGACGTGGTGAGGGCGGGATGAGGGCCGGAGAGCCGTCGTGATCGTAGCGTGATCGACCATTCCCGGGAACATTTTTCGAAGGCTTGTCGGGTGATTTCACGCCCCCGTGATGTCCGGTTCACCCATTCACAGGTGGGCGCGGTGTGGCACCGGGGCGGAGCACAGCGGAGGGGTGTCGGGTCCGCGCCGGGGGATACGGTGACGGGAGACCACCACGGGCCGCCCGGCCCGGGAACCAGAGGAGGCAGACCATGGCGGAGCCGATCCACATCGGCGCGGCGGCGGACGTCCCGGAGGGCGAGGCGATCGTCGTCCCGGCGGCGACGGCGGGGACGAGGGACGACGTCGCGGTGTTCCACACGGACGCGGGCGAGTTCCACGCGATCGACGACACGTGCACCCACGAGGACGCCTCGCTGGCCGAGGGCTGGCTCGAGGACGACCGCGTGGAGTGCCCCCTGCACGCCGCGCAGTTCTGCCTGCGCACCGGCGAGGCGCTCTGCCTGCCCGCCACCAAGGGCGTCGGCGTGCACCGCGTCGAGGAGCGCGAGGGCCAGCTCTACCTCGTCCCCGGCGCATGAGCCACGACGTCGACGCCCCGGCGGGCGTGCCCGGCTCGGTCGTGGTGGTGGGCGGCGGCGTCGCGGGCTTCGCCGTGGTCCGCGAGCTGCGGCGCCGCGGTTTCGCGGGCGGGATCGCCCTCGTGGACCCGCAGGGCGTGCCCTATGACCGGCCGCCCCTGAGCAAGGAGTTCCTGACCGGCGACGCGGACGCGCACCGCCTGCTGCTCGCCCCGCCGGCATGGTTCGCCGAGCACGGGGTGGAGCTGGTGGAGGACGAGGCGGTCCGGGTGGTGCCGGGCGGCGTCCACCCCGACGGCGGCCCCGCGCCCCACCGGGTGGAGACGGCCTCCGGGCGGGTCCTGGACGCGGACGCGGTCGTGCTCGCCACGGGCGGGCGACCCCGGGCCCTCGACGTCGCCGGCGCCGACCACCCGGACCTGATCACCCTGCGCACCCGCGCCGACGCCGAGACCCTGCGCGACCGCCTGACGTTCGGGACCGAGGTGGCGGTCGTGGGCGGCGGTTTCACGGGGGCGGAGGTCGCGGCCGCGGCGCGCCGCTCGCTCGCCGCGGTGACGCTCGTGACCGGGACGGACGCCCCGGCTCGCGCGGCGGTCGGGCCAGCGCTGGCCGCCCGCCTGCACCGGATGCACGCCGAGCACGGGGTCGCGGTCGAGGTCGGGCGGGCGGCCTGGATCGAGCACCGGGACGCCGACGGCGGCGCCGCACTGCCGGCCGCCCACCGGCTCCACCTCCACGACGGGCGGACCGTGGACGCCGACGTCGTGGTGTTGGCCGGCGGCACCGTGCCGGACACCGCCCTCGCCGCGGACGCCGGTCTGGAGGTGGCCGACGGCGTGCTCACGGACGCGATGGGCCGCACGACCGTGCCCGGGATCCTGGCCGTGGGCGACGCCGCGCGCGCCCGGGAGTCCGCGTGGGCGCCGTCGCGGCACTGGGAGCCGGCCCTGCGGTCCGGTGCGGCCGCCGCGGCGGCGTTCCTGGGGGGACAGGCGGACGCCCCGGGCGCCCCGTGGTTCTGGTCCGACCGGTACGACGCACACGTGGAGGCCGTGGGGGACATGACGGTGCCGGCCGGTGGGCGGATCGTGGACCGCGAGGTGCGCGGCGTCGTGGTGGCGAGCTTCGCGCTGGCCGCGGACGGGACCCTGCGCGGGGCCGCGTCGATTGACGACCCCATGACCGTCAAGGCCGCCCGGCGCATCATCGACCGGGGGATCGTGGTGGACGCCGCCGCGCTCGCGGACCCGGCCGTGCCGGTCAAGTCGCTGGCGCGGGGGTGAGAGCGCCCGTTTCGTCAACGAAAGTGCCCTGGAGGGCGTCCGTTTCGTCAACGACAAGCGGTCAGGTGCCGCAGTAGGTGACGAACGGGGCCCCGTCCGCCGGACCCGGCTCCGCGTACCGCTCGAACCCGGGGCGCGGAGTGAAGGGATCTGTCACGGCCTCGAGCAGCCGGTGGACGGCGGTGAGGTCCCCGTCCTCCGCGGCCGTCAGGGCCTCGTCGAGCAGGTGGTTCCGCGGGATGTAGACGGGGTTCACCGCGCGCATGCGGGCCGGATCGGGACCCATCGCCCGCCAGTCCGAGAGCCAGGCGGCGAGCCCCGCGGGGTCCGGGGCGCCGGGGACGAGCCGTGCCGCCTCGGTGCGGGCCGCGTCGTCGTCCACGGGCGGCGCCGTGTGCTCGGCCAGCCGCACCCAGAACGAGGTCCAGTCGGCCCGCGCCGCGGCCAGCCACGGGAACAGGCGGTCGGTGAGCGCGGCGACGTCGTCCTCCGCCACCGACGCCGGGAGGCCGAGCTTGTCCCGCAGTCCGCCCCGCCACGCCGCGAGATGGGCGCCGTGGAACCTGCCCAGCGCCTCCTGGGCGAGTGCGACGGCGCGGTCGGGGTCGTCGTCGAGCACGGGCACGAGGGCCTCGCCGAGCCGGGCGAGGTTCCACGCGGCGATGGGCCCCTGGTTGCCGTACGCGTACCGGCCCTGGGTGTCGATCGAGGAGAAGCTCGCGGCCGGGTCGAAGGCGTCGATGAACGCGCAGGGGCCGTAGTCGATGGTCTCGCCGGACAGGGTCATGTTGTCCGTGTTCATCACACCGTGCACGAAGCCGACGAGCATCCAGCGGGAGATGAGCTCGGCCTGCGCGGCGATCACCGCCTCGTAGAGCGCGAGCGCGGGGTGCTCGGCGTCGGTGGCGTGCGGGTGGTGGCGGGCGATGGCCTCGTCGACGATCCGGCGCAGCACCTCCGTGGGGTGCGCCTGCTCGGGGAGGGCCGCGGCGTACTGGGCCGTGCCGACGCGCAGGTGCGACGCGGCCGTCCGGGCCAGCACCGCACCCGGCAGCACGGTCTCGCGGCGGACCGGGTGGCCCGTGCCGACGACGGCCAGCGCCCGCGTGGTCGGCACGCCGAGGGCGTGCATCGCCTCGGAGACCACGTACTCGCGGAGCATGGGGCCGAGCACGGCCTGCCCGTCGGCGTTGCCGCGCGCGAAGGGCGTGCGACCGGAGCCCTTGAGATGCAGGTCGTGGAGCCGACCGTCCGGAGCCGTGAGCTCGCCGAGGAGGAGGGCGCGCCCGTCACCCAGGCGGGGAGAGTAGTGGCCGAACTGGTGGCCCGCGTACGCCTGCGCGACCGGCCGCGCGCCCGGGCCGGGCTGCTCGCCGGTGAGGAAGGAGACGCCGTCGTCGGTGGCGAGCCACTCGGCGTCGAGGCCGAGCTCCGCCGCGAGGCCGGCGTTGAGCAGGACGAGCTGCGGGCCGTCCGTGGCCTGGGCCTGCCAGGGCAGGGCGAGCTCCGGGAAGGTGTCGGCGAAATGCGAGCTCAGGGCGGGAACGGACGCGGTCATGGGGCCACGCTACGTGGGGGAGGCCGGGTGTTCACGGGCCGACTCCCACCGGGCCCGTCCTTTAGAGGCGGGAAATCGACCCCACGGGCGTGGACCAGAGCGCTTTGACCTGGATTTCCCGCCTCGAAACGGGGGGCCGTGGCGGACTGCGGTGACCGTGGATCTCACCGGGTCACCCACCGAACGCGGCCGCCCGGCGCCGCACCCGGGCGACGACGTCCGCGTAGTCGTCCCGGGCGTCGGCCCACATGACCTTGATCGAGAGCCAGTCGCGGTCGGCGCACCAGCGGTCGCGCAGCACGTCCCGGGCCTGCTGCTCGGCGGAGCGGTGGTGCTCGCCCTCGTATTGCAACGCGAGGCGCCACGGCCGATACCCGAGGTCGACCGTCGGAGCGCGGCGGTCTGACGGGTCCAGCCGGCACTGCACCTCGGGCTCCGGCAGCCCGGCATCGACGAGCGCCAGCCGCAGACGTGTCTCGCGCGGCGAATCCGCCCCCACGCGCATCCTCGCCAGCGCCGCCCGGGCCAGTCCTCGCCCCTGGAAACGTCCCCGTTCGGCCAGCGATCGGACGAGCTCCTCCGGGGTGTAGGCGGGAGCCCCGCGTCCGCCGCCGGGCAGCCACGGCGGGTAGAGCAGCGCGTCACCGGCGGCGACGACGTCCCGCTCGGTGAGCGCCGACCGTGCCGCGCACAGGTCCCACAGCGTGCGGGCCGGCGTCGTCACGAGCACGCCGCCCCGCGTCATCCGCTGTCCCTCCGGCACCTCGATGCGGTGCGGCACCAGACCCGCCTGGACCGGCCGGCCGCCCGAGGTGCCGACGCTGACGTGCACCGCACCGGGGGCCAGCAGCCGTGCGGGCACGGTCAGGCCGTGCAGGCGGGCGGCGGTCTCATGGCTGACGACGACGCCGGGGTGGCGCCGCTGGTACGCGCGGACCTCGTCCATCGTCCACTCACGGACGGAGGCCGCCGCAGGGCCGGCCGGCCCGTAGATGCCGTGGCGCAGCCGCCGCAGGTCTGAGGACTGCAGTCGGGACCACGTCACACCCGCCCGGCGCGCGTCGTCGACCGTGAAGGCGGCGGGGTCGATCGACGGCGGCAGCGGGGCGGGACGACGGGGCATGCGGCGAGCGTGCCCCGTCGCTCCGCGTCCCGAGACGGACGAGCGGGGGCCTGGGGACGCACGAGGGGGCCCGGCGTGGTTGTGCAGGAGGCGGTGACGTCCCCCGGGGCGCCGGCCCCGAGCCATTCGAGGCGGGAAATCCACGTCATGGGCCAGGATCGGGCGTTCTTGAGGTGGATTTCGCGCCCCGAAGTGAGGGGATGACCAGGTCAGTACGACGTGCGGGGCGCGCCCTCCCCGTCGGCCGCGGCGTCGCTCGGCTCCGGGCACCAGCGGTCGGCGAGGGCCTCGGCGGCGCGGGCCAGCAGGGCGACGTCGGCGCCCACGTTGACGTAGTCCGCACCGGCGGCGGCGTAGGCGTCGGCCTGCGCGGGCACGAACGCATTGACGCCCACGAACTTCCCGGCGGCCTTGACCTTCGCGATGACCTCCTCGACCGCGGCCACCACCTCCGGGTGCGACTGCTGGCCGAGCAGTCCCAGGGACGCGGAGAGGTCCGAGGGACCGATGAAGACGCCGTCGATCCCGTCCACCGCCGCGATCTCGTCGGCGTTGCGCACGCCCGCGGCCGTCTCGATCTGCACGATCACGGAGACGTGGTCCGCCGCGCCGGGCAGGTAGCCGGGGATCCGGTTCCAGCGGCCCGAGCGTGCCAGGGCGGAGCCCACGCCGCGCACCCCGCCCTCGGCGGAGCCGTCCGGGTAGCGGGCGGCGGCCACGGCGCTGCGGGCCATCGCGGCGTCGTCGACCATGGGCACCAACAGGGTCTGGGCGCCCAGGTCCAGGAACTGCTTGATGGCCACGGTGTCCAGCGCCGGCACGCGCACCAGGGTGGGCACGCGGTAGCCGGCGATCACGCGCAGCTGGGCGAGGACGTCCTGCAGCGTCAGCGGGGCGTGCTCGGCGTCGATGAGCAGGTAGTCGAGGCCCGCGCCGGCGCAGATCTCCGCCGTCGTCGGGTCCCCGGAGGAGAGGAACATGCCGGCGGCGGGGCGGCCCCCACGGGCGGCGACGGCCTCGGGCGTGAAGAGGTCGCGGAACAGCGGCTGCGGGTTGTGGCGGACGGGCATGGGACGTTCCTCCGGGGTTCTCCGCATCCTCCACCCGACGCGGGTTGAGTTGTCGCGGGTGGAGCGGCGTCGTACTGGTGATAGGTCAACCCGCGTTGCGGGCGGGCGGGCGCGGGCGGGCGGGGCGACGACGACGGGCGGGTCAGGCGAAGCGGCAGGTGATGGTGCCGAGCGGGCCGTAGTCGGCGTAGACGGTGTCGCCCTCGTACACCCACATCGGGCGGGTGAAGGAGCCGGCGAGCACGATCTCACCGGCTTCGAGCGCGTCTCCGTGCTCGGCGATGCGGTTGGCCAGCCAGTGCACGCCGTTGGCCGGGTGGTTCAGCACGCCCGCGGCCACGCCGGTCTCGATGATCTCCTCGTTGCGGGAGAGGATGCCGGAGACCCACCGCAGGTCGACGTCGTGCACGCCCACGGGGCGGCCGCCGATCACCAGGGAGCCCAGGGCGGCGTTGTCCGAGATGGTGTCCGTGATGGTGCGGCCGGCCATCTCGATGCGCGAGTCCAGCACCTCCAGCGCGGGCACCACGTACTCGGTGGCGCGCAGCACGTCCATCAGGTTCAGGCCGGGCCCGCGCAGCTCGTCCCGCAGCACGAACGCCAGCTCCATCTCGACGCGCGGATGGGTGTACTTCTTCCACTCGTACACGTGGCCGGACTCGAACACCTGGTCGTCGAAGATCACGCCGTAGTCCGGCTCGTCGATCCCGGTCGCGTCCTGCATGGCCTTGGAGGTCAGGCCGATCTTGTGGCCCACCTTGCGGCGGCCCGCCTCGACCTGGCGCTCGGCCCAGATGCGCTGGACGGCGTACGAGTCCTCGATCTCCATCTCCGGGTAGCGCGCGGTCAGCCGCGGCACGGGCACGCGGTCGATGCCCGCACGGTGCAGCTCGTCGGCGATCTTGACGTGGGTCTCGTGGTCCAGCACAGCGGTCTCCTTCACGACGACGGGCAGGGGCCTGGCCTTCATCGTATACGATTACGCGGCTCGGCCCCCGGCCCCGTCGCCATCCTGTCACCGCCCCGGATCAGTCCGGGGCGCGCGTCCCGATGCCCAGCCCGGGCTTGCGGCGGTGCACCGTGAGCCAGGCCAGCCCCCCGACGCCCGTCTGCGAGGCGGGACACCCCTGCTCCCCACGCTTTGAGGCGGGAAATCGAGCTCAAACTGGCCCTCCCGGCTCGAATGAGGTGGATTTTCCGCCTCGAACGGCGTGGGGCGGGGAGACGCGGAGGATGGTAGGGAGGGCGGACGCCGACGGCGGGCACCTGCGTTGGGTGCCCGCCGTCGTCGTGGTGTCCCGAAGCGGTGCCGGCCGTGCCGGTCAGAGCTGGTTGCCGAGCTTGTACTCGCCCTGCTTCCACTCCGGCATGGACTCCTCGCCCTGCCCCTCGCGGGTGTAGGAGAAGCCGTCGGCGCCGATGGTCACGGCCATCTCCGAGTCGTCGGTGCGGGAGACCAGCGGCTGCAGGTTGCCGTCGAGGTCCAGCACGCGGGAGGCATCGGTGTACCAGGACGGCACGATCGGGGTGCCCCACCAGTCGCGGCGCTGGTTGTCGTGCACGTCCCAGGTGACCACGGGGTTGTCCGGGTCACCGGTGTAGTAGTCCTGGGTGTAGACCTCCACGCGGTGGCCGTCCGGGTCGCGCAGGTAGAGGTAGAACGCGTTGGAGACGCCGTGGCGGCCCGGGCCGCGCTCGATGTGGTCGGACATGCGCAGGGCGCCGAGCTTGTCGCAGATCGCCAGGATGTTGTGCTTCTCGTGCGTGGCGAAGCACACGTGGTGCATCCGGGGGCCGTCGCCGCCGGTCATGGCGGTGTCGTGCACGGTGGGCTTGCGGCGCATCCACGCGGCGTAGACGGTGCCGTTCTCGTCCTGGATGTCCTCGGTGACGCGGAAGCCCAGGTCCTGCATGTAGCGGGCGGCGCGCGGCACATCCGGGGTCACCTGGTTGAAGTGGTCCAGGCGGACCAGGGCGCCCGGGGTGTAGAGGTCGTAGCGCCAGGCCAGGCGCTCCACGTGCTCGACGTCGTGGAAGAACTCGTAGGGGAAGCCCAGCGGGTCCTCGACGCGCACGGAGTCGCCGACGCCCTTGACGAAGCCGTCCTTCCGGCGCTCCACGCGGCAGCCCAGCTCCTCGTAGAAGGCGACCGCCTTGTCCAGGTCCTCGGGGGTGCGCACGCGGTAGGAGAACGCGGCCACGGCGGCGGTCTCGCCCTGGCGCAGCACCAGGTTGTGGTGGATGAACTCCTCCATGGAGCGCAGGTAGACGGTCTCCTCGTCCTCCTCGGTGACCACCAGGCCGAGCACGTCCACGTAGAACTCGCGGGAGGCGGCGAGGTCCGTGACCACGAGCTCCATCGAGGCGCAGCGCAGGATGTCCGGCGCCTCGGACGTCGGGGTGGGGAGGGGGTTCTCCGGGTCGATGGGGACTTCCTTGGTGACGAAGAAGCCGGAGGAGGTCTTCTGGCGGCTCTCGAGGTTGGTCATCGGTGCTCCTTGGTGAGGGGGCGGTGCGCTGTGGCCTGGGACACGGTCACGGGCTCGATCGTATACGATCCGGGCGACCGGCGGGAAGGCGGTCGAGGAACGCGGGTTGAGTTGTCGCGGGTCCGGGGCGCCCGCACCCGCGACAACTCAACCCGCGTCGGTGGGCCGGGGGAGAGACCCGGCCCGGCCCCACCACGACGACGGCGCCCGCACCGTCGCGGGGACGGTGCGGGCGCCGTCATGGTCGCCGGTCAGCGCGGGGTCAGCCGTCGATCTGCGCCGCGGCCTGCTCCTGCTTGCCGAACACCGGGTTGTGGACCTCGCCGAGGTTGATGTGCACGGCCTGCTGGTCGGTGTAGAAGTCGATCGAGCGGTAGCCGCCCTCGTGGCCCAGGCCGGAGGCCTTCACCCCGCCGAACGGGGTGCGCAGGTCCCGCACATTGTTGGAGTTCAGCCACACCATGCCGGCCTCCACGTTCTGCGCGACGTTGTGGGCGCGCTTGAGGTCGTTGGTCCAGATGTAGGCGGCCAGACCGTACTTGGTGTTGTTGGCCAGCTGCAGGGCCTCCTCCTCCGTGTCGAAGGGGGTGATGGCCACCACCGGGCCGAAGATCTCCTCCTGGAAGATCCGGGCGTCCGGGGCCACGTCCGCGAACACGGTGGGCTGCACGAAGTTGCCCTCGGGGAAGCCCTCCGGGCGGCCGCCGCCGGCCACCAGGCGGGCCTCGGTCTTGCCGATCTCCACGTAGGACATGACCTTCTCGAAGTGCTCCGGGTGCACGATGGCGCCGACCTCGGTGGTCTCGTCGTCCGGCAGGCCGACCTTCACGCGGGAGGCCTGGGCGGCGTAGCGCTCCACGAACTCGTCGTAGACGGAACGCTGGACCAGGATGCGGGAGCCGGCGGTGCAGCGCTCGCCGTTCAGGGAGAACACGCCGAAGATGGTCGCGTCGATCGCCGCGTCCAGGTCCGCGTCCTCGAACACCACGGCGGGAGACTTGCCGCCGAGCTCCATGGACAGGCCCTTCAGGTGCGGGGCGGCGTTGGCGAAGATGATCTGGCCGGTGCGGGACTCGCCGGTGAAGGAGATCAGCGGCACGTCCGGGTGCTTCACGAGCGGGTCGCCCGCGTAGCCCTCCTCGCCGAAGCCGTGGACCATGTTGAAGACGCCCTTCGGCAGGCCGGCCTCCTCGAAGATCCCGCCCCACAGGGAGGCCGAGAGCGGGGTGAACTCGGCGGGCTTGAGCACCACCGAGTTGCCGGTGGCGATGGCCGGGGCCAGCTTCCAGGACTCCAGCATGAACGGGGTGTTCCACGGGGTGATCAGGCCGGCGACGCCGATCGGCTTGCGGTTCACGTAGTTGATCTGGCGGCCCGGCACCTTGAAGGTGTCGTCGTGCTGGGCCACGATCAGGTCCGCGAAGAAGCGGAAGTTCTCGGCGGCGCGCGCGGCCTGGCCCCTCGCCTGCTTGATCGGCAGGCCGGTGTCGAAGCACTCCATGGCGGCCAGCTGGTCGCCGCGGGTCTCCATGATGTCGGCGATCCGGTGCAGCACACGGGAACGCTGGCGCGGCAGGGCCTGGGACCATTCGCCGGACTCGAAGGCCCGCTTCGCGGCGGCGACGGCGCGGTCGATGTCCGCGGCCTTGCCGGAGGCGGCCGTCAGGTACGGCTCGTTGGTCACCGGGTCGAGCACCTCGAAGGTGTCGCCGTCGATCGAGTCGACGAACTCGCCGTCGATGTAGTGGCGCAGGACGTCGGGCAGGCCCTCGGGCGTGCGGGCCTCGATGCTGGTCTTCTCCGTCATGGTGTCTCTTTCGCTGAGTGCTTCGGGTGGGTCTGATGATCGGGGCCTGGAGCCGACGGCGTCGGCGCCGGTCCGGCCGGCGCTCACGCGGACGGCTCGGCGCTGTGCTCCAGGTAGGCGCGCAGGGTGTTCAGGCGGTGGGCGCGGGCGGCGGCCTCGATCTCCTCGAAGCGCGCCCCGTCCTCGATCAGGCGCAGCAGGTGTTCGTGCTCGTCCACGGAGGCCACCGCCCGGCCGGGCACGTACGCGAACGTGGAGGAGCGCAGCGCGGCCAGGCGGTTCCAGCCGCGGTGCACCAGGTCGTGCACGTGCTCGTTCTGGTGATGCTCGAACAGGATCGAGTGGAAGCGGCGGTTGAGCTCGGTGAACGCCACCGGGTCCCAGGCCGTCTCCGACTCCGTCATCGCGCGCATGGTCGCGTTCACCTCGCGGGCCGCCGCGAGGTCCTCGGCGGTCACGTGCGGGGCGCACTGGGCGGTGGAGAACCCCTCCACCAGCGCCAGCGTCTCCATGGTGTGGCGGTACTCGACCGGATCGATGCCGACCACGGTCGCGCCCACGTTGCGCTCGTAGGCCACCAGCTTCTCGGACTGCAGGCGGCGGATCGCCTCCCGCACGGGCACCACGGACATGCCCAGCTCCGCGGCGATCTGGGACAGCACCAGCCGGTCGCCCGGCTCGTGGCGCTGGTCCCGGATCCCCTCGAGGATCGCCTGGTAGGCGCGGTCCGCCTTGGAGACGGGGGCGCCTGCGAGGCCGACCGTTCCGATGTCCGTGCGGCGCATGCTCAGGCGTCGCCCTCCGGGGCCGGGGCGTCCGGCAGGGTCTTGCGGTACTCGGCGAACTTGGCCTTCCACTCGGCGTTCGGGGGGAACATCCCGTCCACCGGGTAGCCGACCTTGACCTGCTCGTACGCCCAGGCGTCCTGGAGCTCCTGCTCGTAGGCGTCGTCCACGACCTCCTGGAGCAGGGACGGCGGGATGACCACCACACCGTCGTCGTCGCCGACGATGATGTCGCCGGGCTGCACGGTGGTGCCGCCGCAGGCGATGGTGCCGCCGACCTCCCACGGGATGTGACGGCGGCCCAGCACCGCCGGGTGCGTGGCGCCGGCGTACACCTGGAGGCCGACCTCGGCGACGGCGGCGGAGTCGCGGATGCCGCCGTCCGTGATCACGGCGTTCGCGCCGTTCACCTGGGCGCGCAGGGCCAGGACGTCCCCGAGGGTGCCGGTGCCGTGCTCGCCACGGGCCTCCATGACCACCACGTCGTCCGGCTGCACCGAATCGATGGCCCGCTTCTGGGCGTTGAAGCCGCCGCCGAACTCCTTGGCCAGGTCCTCGCGCTTGGGGATGTAGCGCAGGGTCTTCGCGTAGCCGAGGACGCGCCGACCCCGGTGGATCGGGCGCGGGCCGTCGATGGTCGCGTTCTGGACGCCGCGCTTCTGCAGCTGGGCGGTGAGGGTGGCCACCGCGATGGCGTCGATCTTGGCGCGCAGCTCCGGGGTCAGCAGGGAACGGTCCGGCTGCGGGGCGCTCGCGACCCAGTGGCCGTTCTCGTCCACCGCGGACGACGACGCCGCCTCGGCCTGCGGGGCCAGGCCGGCGGCCTGGCGGGAGCCCCAGGCCTCCTCGCGCTGCACGTCGTCCACCTGCGGCTGCGCGCCGAACGGGGCCAGGGAGTGCTCCGAGTCGACGACCGTCGTCACCAGGCGGCCGGTGGTCGGGGCGCCGGGGGCGCTGGGGGCGTCCACCTCCACCTCGACGACGTCGCCCGGCCGGGCCACGGAGGAGCCGGCGGGGGTGCCGGTGAGGATGACGTCGCCCTCCTCGAGCGTCATGAGCTGCGAGAGGTCGGCCACGAGCCGGCCGAACGGGAAGACGAGGCCCTCGGTGGTGTCGTCCTGGACGATCTCGCCGTTGACCCAGGTGCGCACGCGCAGGGCGGCCGGGTCCAGGCCCGCGGCGGAGATCACCGCGGGGCCGAGCGGGGTGTAGCCGTCGCCGGACTTGTTCTTGACGTTGGAGCCCTTGTCCGCGTGGCAGAGGTCGTAGAGGCCCCAGTCGTTGGCGGCGGTGATGCCGGAGACGTGCGACCAGCCCTCCTTCGGGCTGACGCGCCGGGCGGTGCGGCCGATGATCAGCGCGATCTCGCCCTCGTAGGCGAGCAGCTCGGTGCCGGCGGGGCGCTCGATGGTGTCGCCGGTGCGGGCGAGGGAGGTGCCGGCCTTGAGGAAGTAGCCGGGGGCCTGCGGGGACCGGCCGCGCTGGGCGATGCGGGAGGGGTAGTTCAGGTGGACGGCGAGCACCTTGCCCGGCCGGTTCTCCCGGACGGTGAAGTCGTGCTCGGTGACGGTGGGCGTGGGATCCGGTGTGCTCTGCGTCATGGTCGAGATCGTATACGATCTCACGGGCCCGGGGAAGAGGTCGCACGTCCGGCAGACGCGCCGGGCCGACGTCGTCGTGGGCGCCCGCCGCGGCTCAGCGGGCCCGTGCGATCGACTCGTTCACCACCGGGGCCAGGCGCCGCACGCCCTCCACGAGCTTCTCGGCCGCCACGAACGAGTACGCCAGGCGCAGGGTGGAGTGCGTGCCCTCGACGGGGGTGAAGGCCGCCCCCGGCACGAACACCGCGCCCGCCTCGATGCCGCGGTGCATCACCTCGAGGGTGTCCACCCCGGCGGGCAGGGTGGCCCACAGGAAGAAGCCGCCCTGCGGGGTGATGAACTCGACCGCCGGGTCCCAGTGCTCACGCACCGCGTCCACGAGCGCCGCGGCCCGCTCGCGGTACAGCCCGGTCACGTGGCGGACGTGGCCCTGCCAGTCCAGCTGCGTGACGAAGGCGGTGGAGAGCATCTGCGAGTACGTGGACGCGTGGATGTAGGCGGACTCCGCGCACAGGTAGAACTCGCGCTTGAGCGCGGCCGGCACGAGCGCCCAGCCGATGCGCACGCCCGGGGAGAAGATCTTGGACATCGTGCCGAGGTGGACCACGTTGTCCCGGTGGTCGGCGGCGATCGGGGCGACGGGCTCGCCGTCGAACGCGATCTGCCCGTACGGGTTGTCCTCCACGATGAGCACGCCGTGCTTCTCGCAGATCGCGCCCACCTCGGCGCGGCGGCCCGGGGGCAGCAGGGCGCCCGAGGGGTTCGCGAACGAGGGGATCGTGTAGAGGAAGGCCACGCGGCGGCCCTCGGCGGCCAGGCGGGTCAGGGTCTCGTCGAGGGCCGCGGGCACCAGGCCGTGGTCGTCGGTGCCCGTGGCCACGGCCTCGAGCTGCCAGGTGGTGAAGGTGGTCAACGCGCCCACGAACGTGGGGTCCTCCACCACGACGACGTCGCCCGGGTTCGCGAACGCCCGGCAGGCGGTGTCGATCGCGGCCTGCGAGCCGGGGGTGATGACCACGAGGTCGGGATCCGCGTCCGGGATGCCGTCGGCGGCCATCACGGCGGTCGCGGCGGCACGCATCTCCTCGGTGCCCTGGCCGGGGCCGTACTGCAGGGACTCCGTGCCGAACCGGGTCATCAGGTCGGAGGCGATCCGGCCCAGCTCGTCGAGGGGCAGGTCGGCGAGCCACGGGTTCCCGCCCGCGAGCGAGACGAGGTTCGGGTCCATCGCGATGTCGAAGACGTCGCGGACCGCGGACTGCTTCACGCCGACGGCGCGCTGGGACAGGTGATCTCGGAGGTTCCGCACGCTCGGCACCCTATAGCACGGCGCGGCCGTGCCCGAAGGTCCGATGACGGGCGACGACGGCGGGTCGCGCGGTCAGGGGGCGCTCGGCTCCTGGCCGGGGGACCACGTGCCCTGGGTCGGCTCGGCGGGACCCCACGACGACTCCTCGGCCGGCGCCCACGTCTGCCCGCCGGATCCGTCGCTCGGCTCCCCACTCGGCGTGGGGTCCCCCTGCGGGACGTCCACGGACTCGCCGAGGCGGAGCGGTTCGAGCCCCAACACGTCGTCGAGGTCCCGGCCGTCCACCTCGAGTCGGACCTGGCCCGCGGACGTGAAGGCGGCGGCGGTCGCCTGCAGCTGGGCGCGGATCCGTTCGGCCGTGCACTCGTCCTCCGGCGTCACGGTGCCGGTGAAGGTGAAGATCTCCACGTCGCCCTCGCGGCGGTGCCCGGTCGGGGTGAGGGTCTCGCGCGCGTCGAACACGGCGTTCCACAGCGACGGGTCGCCGTGCCAGCCGCGCTCGTCCGCGAACAGGAAGTCCAGGGCGGTGTCCGCCTCGTCCTCGGTGTCCGTCGGCACGGTCTGCACGGGCACCAGCAGGTCGCCGCAGCCGAAGGGCCGGCCGCTCGTCCCCGGGACCGCCTCCGGTTCCGCGACGGCGAGGTGGACCGTCAGCGGCTGATACCCCTCCGTCGCGGGCAGGGGCACGCCGTCGTCGGACGCCGAGTCCTCGGCCAGGTCGGGGGCGACCGCGCAGCCGGCCAGCAGGCACGCGGCGGCCACGGCACCCGTGATCCGCAGGGCGCGGGAAGGGGAGGGCGGGCGCATCGGGTACTCCTGGCGGTCGGGGGTCGGCGGCGTCGGACGGACCGACGGCCTCTCCATGCTACGGCCGTCCGTCTCGCCCGCTGCGAGCGGATGTGAGGCCTCCCGCGGGTGGGAAGGGGCCCGCGGGCGGACGGCCGCGGCGGGCTAGGCTGGAGGCCATGCCCGTGAGGAACCGTCGCGCCGCCGCCCTGCCCGCCAAGCTCAGCCGCTCCTGGCTGCTGGTCAACGCGGCCACCCCCGACGCGTTCGCCCCCGCCCTGGCCTCCGAGGCCGACTCCGTCATCTTCGACCTCGAGGCCGCCGTGCCGGAGGAGCAGAAGGACGCGGCCCGCCAGCACGTCGTGGACGCCCTCTCCGGTGGCATGACGGCGTGGGTGCGCATCTCCGCGACCTCCACGGTCCACTGGCAGCGGGATCTCGAGGCGCTCGCGGGTCTCGACGGCGTGCGCGGCGTCGTGCTGGCCGAGACCGAGGAGCCGGAGCAGGTCACGTTCACCGCGATGCGTCTGCGCGCCGGCACCCCGGTGATCGCCCTGCTGGAGTCCGCCCTGGGCATCGAGAACGCCACGGCCGTGGCCAAGGCGCCGGGCACGTTCCGTCTCGCCTTCGGCGTGAACGACTTCCGCAAGGACGTCGGCGTCGGCGAGGACCCGCTGGCCATGGCCTACGCCCGCTCCCGCATGGTGATCGCCTCCCGCGTGGGCGGTCTGCCCGGGGCGATCGACGGACCGCCCGGCAACGCGGACGGTGAGGACGCGGTCGTCGACTCCAGCGCCGTCACCGCCTCGATGGGCATGACCGGCCGCCTCGTCCTGAACCGGGATCAGGTGGACTGGGTCAACCGGGCGATGTCCCCGTCCGAGGACGAGCTCGCGTGGGCCCGCGACCTGCTCGAGAAGCATGCTCAGGGCGCCGCCGTCGGCGACGGCTCGTACCTGCCCCGCGTGCTGCGCGCCCAGAAGATCGCGGACCTCGCGGACTCGTACGGGCTCTGGAACGCGTGAGCACGGCCGGGGCGCGCGCATGAGTCCCCGCACCGACGGGTGGCTCCGCCCATGATGGCGTGGATCGACGGGCTGCCGCTGCTGTGGTCCATCGGGTTCTTCTGGATGCTGGCGATCCTGCGCACCCTGATCGTGTTCTCGCTCGGGCGGGGGCTGGCCTCCGGCGTCGAGCGGACCCGCTGGTTCGCCCGCGTGATGGAGGGGCCCGTCTATGTCCGCGCCCAGCGCTTCATCCAGCGCCACGGGGTGTGGGCCATCCCGTTCTGCTACCTCACGGTGGGCATCCAGACGGCGGTGATCGGCTCCGCCGGCGTCGCCCGCATGCCCTGGCGCCGGTTCCTGCCGGCGGCCGCGCTCGGCACGTTCCTGTGGGGCGTGGTGTACGGGACCGTCGGGATGGCCGTGGTGTGGGCCGTCATCGGCGCGGCGCTCGGAGAGGGCCGGGGCGCCCTCGCCCTCGTGCTGATCCTCGCGGCCGTGGCCGCGTTCGTCGTGTGGCGCCGACGCCGCACGCTGCGCCGGCACGGGGCCGGGTGACGTCGTCGTCCGTGACGCGGGCCGGGCTGCGCCGCCGGGGGACTAGAGTTGACCGCGTCTTCGCCCCGGCCAGCCGCCCCGCGGCCGGGGCCGCCACCCCTTCGGAAGGACCACCATGAGCGACGAGCGCGCCCGCAGCTTCTCCGCCTCCACCGCCTCCGCCGCCGACGACGGCGCCCGCGGCACCGGCACGACCCGCGTCAAGCGCGGCCTGGCGGACATGATGAAGGGCGGCGTGATCATGGACGTCGTCAACGCGGAGCAGGCGCGCATCGCCGAGGACGCCGGCGCCGTGGCCGTCATGGCGCTCGAGCGGGTCCCGGCCGACATCCGCGCCCAGGGCGGCGTGGCCCGCATGTCCGACCCCGACCTGATCGACGGCATCGTCGAGGCCGTGTCCATCCCCGTGATGGCCAAGGCGCGCATCGGCCACTTCGTGGAGGCCCAGGTGCTGCAGGCGCTCAAGGTGGACTTCATCGACGAGTCCGAGGTGCTCTCCCCGGCGGACTACGTGAACCACATCGACAAGTGGGACTTCGACGTGCCCTTCGTGTGCGGCGCCACCAACCTCGGCGAGGCCCTGCGCCGCATCACCGAGGGCGCGGCCATGATCCGGTCCAAGGGCGAGGCCGGCACCGGCGACGTCTCCGAGGCCGTGAAGCACATCCGCACCATCCGCAAGGAGATCGCCCAGCTCCAGGGCCTGGCCCAGGACGAGCTGTACGTGGCCGCGAAGGAGCTGCAGGCGCCGTACGAGCTGGTGCGCGAGGTCGCCGAGACCGGCGCCCTGCCCGTCGTGATGTTCACCGCCGGCGGCGTGGCCACCCCGGCCGACGCAGCCCTGATGATGCAGATGGGCGCCGACGGCGTGTTCGTGGGCTCCGGCATCTTCAAGTCCGGCAACCCGGCCGAGCGCGCCCGCGCCATCGTCAAGGCCACCGCCCAGTTCGACGACCCGATGGCGGTCGCCGAGGCCTCCCGCGGCCTGGGTGAGGCCATGGTGGGCATCAACGTGGGCGACCTGCCCGCCCCGCACCGCCTGGCCGAGCGCGGCTGGTGAGTCCACAGAAGACCGTCGGCGTGTTCGCCCTCCAGGGCGACGTGCGGGAGCACGCCCACGTGCTCGAGTCCCTCGGCGCGCGCACGCGCCCCGTGCGCCGCCCCGCGGACCTCGAGGGTCTGGACGGCATCGTGCTGCCCGGCGGCGAGTCCTCCGTGATGGACCGCCTCGCCCGGATCATGGGGCTCAAGGACCCGCTCATCGCCGCCCTCCGCGACGGGCTGCCCGCCTACGGCACGTGCGCGGGGCTGATCATGCTGGCCCGCGAGATCCGCAACCCGGCGCCGGATCAGGGCGGGCTCGGCGTGCTGGACGTGGCCGTGCGGCGCAACGCCTTCGGCGCGCAGGTGGACTCGTTCGAGGAGGACCTGGACATCCCCGCGGTCGCGGCGGAGCCGGTGCACGCCGTGTTCATCCGCGCCCCCGCCGTCGTCCAGGCGGGGGAGGGCGTCGAGGTCCTGGCGAGCGTGCCGGCGTCGCGCCTGTCCGTGCCCGCGGCGGAACCGGGGCTCGACGGCGACGCGCGGCTGCCCGTGGCCGTGCGGCAGGGCCACCTGCTCGCCACGGCCTTCCACCCTGAGGTGACCGGCGACTGGTCCTTCCACCGGGCGTTCCTCGCGGGGCTCTGAGCGGCCGGCCGGCCCCGCGCGCGACGGGCGCGGGGCTCAGGCCTCCGCGAGCACCTCGGAGGTGACGCGGACGTCCTTCTGGGGGTCCAGGCCGAGCTCGTCGGCCACGGCCGTGGCGACGGAGGGCAGGGTGAGGACGCCGTCGTGCGCGTTGAGGCCCCCGGCGAAGCCCTCGTCCGCGGCCAGCGCGGCGCGCCATCCGAGGTCGGCGATGCGCTTGATGTAGGGCAGCGTCGCGTTGGTCAGGGCCGAGGTGGAGGTCTGCGGCACGGCGCCGGGCATGTTGGAGACGCAGTAGTAGATCTTGTCCCCCACGAGGTACGTCGGATCCTGGTGGGTGGTGGCCCGCGAGTTCTCGAAGCAGCCGCCCTGGTCGATCGCGATGTCCACCAGCACGGAGCCGGGCCGCATGGACTCCACCATCTCGGCGGTCACCAGCTTCGGGGCCGCGGCGCCGGGGATCAGCACGGAGCCGATCACGAGGTCCGCGTCCGCCACGGTCTCGCCGATGTTCAGGTGGGACGAGGCCAGCGTGCGGATCCGACCCTGGTGGACGGCGTCCAGCTGCGCGAGCCGCTCGAGGGAGATGTCCAGGACGGTCACGTCCGCGCCCATGCCCGCGGCGATCACGGCCGCCGCCTCGCCGGCCACCCCTCCGCCGATCACGGCCACCCGGGCGCGGCGGGTGCCGGGCACGCCGCCCATCAGCACGCCCAAGCCGCCCTGCGGCTGGAGGAGGTGGTAGGCGCCCGCGGCGGGGGCCAGGCGGCCGGCCACCTGGCTCATGGGGGCCAGCAGCGGCAGGGAGCGACCGCGGGTGACCGTCTCGTAGGCGATCGCCGTCGTGCCGGCGTCCAGGATCGCCCGCGTGCACGCGGGGGAGGCGGCCAGGTGCAGATAGGTGAAGAGGACCTGGCCGCGGCGCAGGCGGCCGTATTCCTCCGGCTGCGGCTCCTTGACCTTGAGGACCAGCTCGGCGCGCTCCCAGAGCTCGTCGACGTCGTCGACCAGCTCGGCGCCGGCGTCGCGGTAGTCCTGGTCCGAGGCGCCGGAGCCGACGCCGGCCCCCGACTGCACGAGGACCTGGTGGCCTGCGCGCACCAGCTCCTGGACCCCGCCCTGCGTCAGGGCCACACGGAACTCGTTGTTCTTCACTTCGGTGGGCACGGCGACCAACATGCGGCGAATCTAGCCCATCCGGCCCGTTCCGGCGAGGGCGCGGGGGCCGCTGCGCGGTCGCCGGTGCCGCCGTCACCGCGGTGCCCGTCCCGTCATACTGGTGCGGTGACTCCCGCGCTGATCTCCCTCGTGGCCGTGCTCCTGCTCCTGGTGGGGCTGGTGGGCACCGTGTACCCCGTCCTGCCCGGCTCGCTGCTCAACCTCGTGACGGCTCTCGGGTGGGCCGCGCTGCTGGGTTCCCCCGCGTCCTGGACGTTCGGCGTCATCGCGGCCGGTCTCGCCGTGGCGGGGCTGAGCGCGTCCGCGGTGCTGACCGGCCGACGGCTGCGACGTGAACGCGTCACCCGCGGCCCGATCCTGTGGGGGGTGGCCGGCGCCGCCGTCGGGTTCTTCGTGATCCCGGTGGTAGGGCTGTTCCTCGGCTTCGCCGTCGGCCTGTTCGCCTCCCAGTGGGCCCGCACCCGGGACGCCCGGGCCGCGCTCAGCAGCTCGATCGGCGCGCTCACGGCCATGGGCATGGGCATGCTCGTGGAGTTCTGCTGTGCGCTGGGCTCGCTGACCGCCGTGGGCGTGGGCGCCCTGGTGCACGGCGTCACCGCCTGAACCGCCGGAGCCGTCCGTCCGGCGGGACCCCGCGCGCGCCGGACCCTTCGCCGGCTCAGCCGCCGGCGGGCACCCTGCCGGTCTGGGCGAGGGCGGCGAAGCCGAGGACGTGCTCCCGCAGCTCCTGCGCGGCCGCCCGGCCGTCCCCGGCGGCGGAGGCGGCGAGGATCCGCCGATGGTCGGCCTGCAGGCCGGCGCGCACGGCGGGCCAGTCGGACAGCCCGGCCACGGTCTCGGTCACGTAGCCGATGGTCGCCTGGCGCAGGGAGTCCAGCATCATCGCCGTCACGACGTTCCCGCCCAGGGTGGCCAGCCGCACATGGAACTCGGTGTCGAGCAGGTGGAAGTCCTCTTCCGGCAGCGCGGGGTCGTCCATCCGGTCCAGCAGGGTTTCCACCTCGGCCAGGACGGCGACGCTCTCGGGGTCGCCGGAGGTGGCGGCGGCCGCCTGCGCCGCATCGGTCTCGAGGAGCACGCGCGCGGCGACGACGTCGGCCATCGGCAGGGACCGGGTGGCGATGTGCAGGCGCAGCGCCCAGCCCAGCGCCGCGGACGGCTCGGAGACGACGACGGCGCCCGAGTTCGGCCCGGAGCCGGCGCTGGCGCGGATCAGGCCCATGGCCTCGAGCATCCGGGTGGCCTCCCGCACGGACGCCCGGGAGATGCCGAAGCGTTCGGCCAGGGTGCGTTCGCCGGGCAGCTTGTCCCCCACGACCACGGCGCCGGAGCGCAGCTCGGCCTCGAGCCAGTCGAGCACGATGGTGTAGGCGGGGGCAGCGGTCATGGACGGACCTTCCGAGGGGGCGGGGCGGCGACCGTCCATCCTACCGATGGACGCCGCCCCGCTCGGGTGGTGCAGGCGGTCAGCCCGCCGCCGGCAGCATCCACGCCAGCACGTTGGACTGCAGGTACACGAGCGTGCACACCGCCAGCAGGAGCAAGAGCGACCACACCACCACGCGGCGCAGGATCTCGGACTCCCGGCCCTCCATGCCGACCGCCGTCGCGGCGATCGCCAGGGACTGCGGGGAGATCATCTTGCCCACGACGCCGCCGGAGGTGTTGGCGGCCACCAGCAGGGCCGGATCGGCGCCGATGTTCGTGGCGGCGGTCTGCTGCAGGGTGGAGAACAGGGCGTTCGCGGAGGTGTCCGAGCCGGTCACGGCGGTGCCGAGCCAGCCGAGCACCGGGGACAGGAACACGAAGGCCGCGCCCAGGCCGGCCACCCACGTGCCCATGGCGACCGTCTGGCCCGAGAAGTTCATGACGTAGGCCAGGGAGAGCACGATCACGATCGTCAGGGCGGACCAGCGCATGCGGGCGAAGCAGCGGCCGATCTCGGCGAGCGCGTTCCCCACCGAGAGCGGGAACCGGCCGTCGTGGTCGAACCGGGAGTAGACCACGGCCATGATCAGGCCGGCGATCAGCAGCAGCGTGCCGGGGGAGGCCAGCCACTCGAACTTGTACACGGTGCTCGCCAGGGGCGCGCCGGAGGCGTCGACGAGGTGCCCGTCGAGCCCGGGCCACGGGATCTTGGCGGTGGCGGAGTTCAGGGCCGCGGTGATCGAGGGGACCAGCTTGGCCAGGGCGAACACGGCCACGACCACGATGTAGGGCAGCACGGCCATGAAGATCCGGCCGGGGGTGAGGTCCTGCGCCGCCGCGCGGGCGGGGGCGTCGAGGCGCTGGCGGGCCTCCTCGGCGCCCCGCGGCCGCCAGAAGCGCAGCAGCAGGACGGCGGCGGCGAGGGAGACCAGGGAGGCCACGACGTCGGTGAGCTCGTAGGAGAAGTAGGTCGAGGCCAGCCAGATGGCGACGGCGAAGCTCGCGCCGATCACGATCAGTGCCGGCCACGTCTGCCGCACGCCGCGCAGCCCGTCGATGATGAACACGAGCAGGAACGGCACGAACACGGCCACGAACGGGGCCTGGTGGCCGACGATCGCGCCGATGTGCGTGGCGGGGATGCCGGTGAGCGTGCCCGCGGTGGTGATGGGGGTGCCCACGGCGCCGAAGGCCACGGGCGCGGTGTTCGCCAGCAGCACGGCGGTGGCCGCCCGCAGCGGGGGCACACCCAGGCCGAGCACCATGGTGGCCGTGATGGCCACGGGGGCGCCGAAGCCGGCGAGGGCCTCGAGCAGGCCGCCGAAGCAGAACGCGATGAGCACGGCCTGGATGCGGATGTCTCCGCCGCCGAGCGAGTCGAAGATCGCGCGCATGTCGTCGAATCGCCCGGAGAGCACGGTGACCTGGTAGAACCACAGCGCCATCACGACGATCCAGACGATCGGGAACAGGCCGAAGGTCGCTCCCTGGGCGGCGGCCAGCGCCGCCAGGTGGGCCGGCATGTGGAAGCCCAGCACGGCCACGAGCAGGGCCACCACGAGCGCGGCGAGCCCCGACTGCCAGGCCTTGAGGCGCAGACCGAGGAGGGTGGCGAAGAACGTCAGCAGGGGCAGGACGCCGAGCGCGGCGGAGAGCGCGACGCTGCCGGCGGCATCGGGGGTGGGGGTGAAGGTGTGCACGGGGGTCTCCCGGTGGGCGAGGGGACGGGGCGGGATCCGGTCGGGCCGGTGATGGTCGGACCACTGTGGTCAGACCAAGGAGCGTACTGTGAGGGCGGTCACCTCGCAAGAGGCTGGCATGATATGGTCTGACCACTACGGCACCCGTGTGCTGCGGCACCGCACGGCGCCCCAGGCGCCCCGTCCGGAACGGAGACCGGCATGAGAATCGCCCTGTTCGCCACGTGCATCGTGGACGCGATGTACCCCAAGGTGGCCCTCGCCACCGTCCGCATCCTCGAGCGGCTCGGCCATGAGGTCGTCTTCCCGCCCGGCCAGGTCTGCTGCTCGCAGATGCACGTCAACAGCGGATACATGGAGGACGCCCTGCCCGTCGTGCGCAACCACGTCCGCACCTTCATGAAGGCCGACTACGACCTCGCCGTCGCCCCCTCCGCCTCCTGCGTGGCCTCGCTCGGCCACCAGCAGCCGGACGTCGCCCGCTCCGGCGGGGACGAGGGTCTGGCCCGCGACGCCGAGGTCGTCGCCTCCCGCACCCTCGAGCTGTCGCAGCTGCTCACGGACGTCCTCGGGGTGACGGACGCCGGGGCCCAGCTCGGCTCCTGGTTCCCGCACACCGTGACCTACCACCCCTCCTGCCACGGCATGCGCCTGCTGCGCCTGGGCTCGCGCCAGGAGGACCTGCTGCGCACCGTCGCGGACATCGACCTGCGACCGCTGCCGGACGCCGAGGAGTGCTGCGGCTTCGGCGGCACCTTCTCCCTGAAGAACCCGGACGTCTCCGCCGCCATCGCGGAGGAGAAGATCGAGAAGGTCACCGCGTCCGGCGCCTCCCTCTGCACGGGCGGCGACGCCTCCTGCCTGCTCCACCTGGACGGGGCCATGCACCGTCGCGAGGCGCGCGGCCAGGACGGCCGCCCGCTGCGCACCGTGCACCTCGCCGAGATCCTCGCGGCCACCCGGGAGAACCCGCTCGAGGTCGACGGCCCCGTCGAACTGTCCATCCCCGCGTCCGCCGGCGCCCGCCGCGGACCGTCCGCCCGTGTTGAGGAGGCCCGCCGATGAGCACCGCACCCACCCGCGTGCGCCTGGGAATGCCCACCGTCCGCCCCGTCCACGGCGAGGGCGAGATCCTGCTGAACACCCCGTTCCCCGAGTCTGCCCGCGAGCAGCTGGGGAACGGTCAGATGCGCGCCAACATCCGCCGGGCCACGCACACCATCCGTGCCAAGCGTGCCGGCGTCGTCGAGGAGCTGCCGGACTGGCAGGAGCTGCGCGCCGCCGGCTCCGCGCTGAAGCAGTCCGTCATGGCGGACCTGCCCGCGCTCCTGGAGCGGCTCGAGTCCGAGGTCACCGCGCGCGGCGGCGTCGTGCACTGGGCCCGGGACGCGGCCGAGGCCAACCGCATCATCACGGAGCTCGTCACCGCCAAGGGCGTGGACGAGGTGATCAAGGTCAAGTCCATGGCCACCCAGGAGATCGGCCTGGACGCCGCGCTCGAGCATGCCGGCGTGGCCGCCGTCGAGACGGACCTGGCCGAGCTCATCGTCCAGCTCGGCCACGACCGGCCCAGCCACATCCTCGTCCCGGCGATCCATCGCAATCGCCGGGAGATCCGGGATATCTTCCTCCGGGAGATGCCGGACACGGACGAGAGCCTCACCTCCGAGCCGGCCGATCTGGCCGAGGCCGCACGCCGGCACCTGCGCGAGAAGTTCCTGAGCACGAAGGTGGCGATCTCCGGGGCGAACTTCGGCGTCGCCGAGACGGGCACGCTCTCCGTCGTCGAGTCGGAGGGCAACGGCCGCATGTGCCTGACCCTGCCGGAGACGCTGATCACCGTGATGGGCATCGAGAAGCTCGTGCCCACCTTCGAGGACCTCGAGGTGTTCCTGCAGCTGCTGCCGCGCTCGTCCACGGGCGAGCGGATGAACCCGTACACCTCCATGTGGACGGGCGTCACCGAGGGCGACGGTCCTCAGGAGTTCCACCTGGTCCTGCTGGACAACGGCCGCTCCGCGGTGCTGTCCGACCCGAAGGGCCGTTCCGCGCTGCACTGCATCCGCTGCTCGGCGTGCATGAACGTGTGCCCCGTGTACGAGCAGACCGGCGGCCACGCCTACGGCTCGGTCTACCCGGGCCCGATCGGCGCGATCCTCTCCCCGCAGCTCACCGGTGTGGACGCGGGGGAGAACGGCACCCTGCCCTACGCCTCCACGCTGTGCGGCGCGTGCTACGACGTCTGCCCCGTGGCCATCGACATCCCCTCGATCCTCATCCACCTCCGGGACGAGGACGTGCAGGCCACCCACGCCGCCCGGAAGGCCCTGCGCACGGAGAAGGACGCCGCTGCCGGCCCCCTGGCCCGCGCCAAGGCGGCGGTGGAGTCCGTCACGCCCTCGCAGATGGACGTGGCGATGAAGGGCGCCTCCGTGGTGATGTCCTCGGGTCGGCGCATGTCGCTGGCCGAGCGGGGCCTGGGGTTGGGCCGGGTCGCGGCCGGGCCGGACCGGGTGCTCGGCTGGCTGCCGGGCATCGCCGGCGGGTGGACCGACGAGCGTGACGTGCCGGCGCCCCCGCGGGAGTCCTTCCGCAACTGGTGGGCCCGCCACAAGGATGAGACCGAGCACCGGACCGCCCTGGACGGCGTCGCCGGGCTGGACCGCCAGGAGGACGAGCACGTCGAGGAGGACGGACGATGAGCGAGGCGAAGGCCGAGATCCTGCGGCGCATCCGCGAGGCGACGGCGGACGGGCCGGTCGCGGACCCGGTGCAGCGCACCTACCGGCGGACCTCCTCCCGGGACCGGGCCGAGGTGGTGGAGATGCTGCGCGATCGGCTGATCGACTACCGGGCCTCCGTGCGGGACGAGACCGAGGAGACGGTGGCCGCGGCCATCGCCGAGCTGCTCGGCCCGGACGCCCGGTACGTGGTGCCGGCCGGCCTGGAGCCGGACTGGCTCCCCACGGACTCCCGCGGGGCAGGCCGGGAGCGCATCACGGAGCCCGCGGTGGGCCACACGGGGGAGCGGGCCGCGGTCCGCGGCGCCCACGACGGCGAGCGCGAGCCCCTCAGCGTGGACGCGCTGAACGAGGTGGACGCGGTGGTGACGTCCTCGACGGTCTCCTGCGCGGAGACCGGGACGATCTTCCTCAGCGGCCGCCCGGACGAGGGCCGCCGGGCGATCACCCTGGTCCCGGACCACCACGTGTGCATCGTGCCGCTGGACTCCGTGGTGGAGCTCTTCCCGGAGGCGCTGGCCCGCGTGGAGGCGACGGCGCCGATCACCATGATCTCCGGGCCCTCGGCCACGAGCGACATCGAGCTCGAGCGCGTCGAAGGCGTGCACGGGCCGCGCCGCCTGGACGTGATCCTGCTCGACCGCGCTCGCTGACGCGGGCGCGGTCGGGCAGGGATCGGGCGGGTCAGACCCCCTCGACGACGGCGCCGCCGGCGCGGCCCGTCTCGAGGCGGTCCTGACGCTCCCGTACGCCGCTGTACAGGGCGACGAACAGCAGCGCGAGACCGGCGGTCACGAGCATGTGCCCGAGCCCGGCGATGCCCGGGATGGCGGCCGAGGTCTCGGCGGGGGTCAGGCGGACGACCGCGTCGAGGGCGAGGACCACCAGGGTCACGGGCCGCCCCCGGCGGAGGCCTCAGATGATCGAGCGGCCCTCCCGACGGGCCGCGGCCCAGTCGGCGAAGAAGCCGCGGGCGATCGAGACGAGGACGGCCAGCACGAGGACGGGCCACATCAGGACGTACAGGGTCAGACCGACGGTCATGCGGATGCTCCTTGCGAGTCGGGGGACGGGGGGGATCAGGACGCAGGGGCCGAGGCGCGCTCGACCTGCGGCAGGTCCTCGGTCGCGGGGTCGAAGTCGCCGGTCACGCGCGCGATCCGGTCGAAGTCGAAGTCCCGGCCGGAGCGGACGGAGAGCCCCCAGCAGACGAGGAAGGACACGGCGTAGGCCACGAGCGAGCCCGTGAGGGTGGCGTAGTCCCGCAGGAAGCCGTAGCCGAGGAACAGCATCACGACCGAGGCGATCGCGCCGACCACGACTGCCGGGCGCAGGCCGAAGAAGCCGAAGCACATGATGCCCAGCACGACGCCCACGCCGAGGATCGCGAGGGTCTCCACCACGAACGCCCAGGCGCCCTCGAGCGGGATCCACTCGAAGCGCACGGGCAGGAACACGGTCAGCGCGGCGAGGACGGACACCGTGAACGCGACGTTGGTGATCCTGCCCCAGTAGAAGGACGCGATCACGGGGAACACGAGGCAGCCCCACAGGGCGCCCACGAAGACCAGCAGGTCGAGGATGTCGAACTTGGCGGTGGCGAAGTACAGGGCCGCCGCCGTCGCCACGATCATGGTGATGCGGCCGATCAGCAGCATGGTCTTCGGGTCGGCGTTCTGGCGGCCGACCGACTGGCCGTAGACGTCCGTCATCACGATCGACGAGAGGGCGGACAGGTCCGAGTCGGCGGTGGAGGACAGCGAGCCGATGATCATCAGGAACGCCAGGGCCACGAGCGCCAGCGGCAGGTGGTCGGCGACCATCTGGGGCAGGAGGTTGTTGACGTCGCCGTCGAGCGGCTCGACGCCCAGGTAGAGCGCCATGACGCCGAGCATGCCGACGCCGATCACGGTGCCGCCGTACCCGAGGGTGGCCGTGATGAAGGTGGGCTTGATGAGGTCCTCACGCACGGCGAAGAGGCGCTGGGCGATGGTCTGGTTGCCGATCGCGTAGGCCAGCACCGCGGCGATGTACGGCGCGCCCTGGTTCATGAACGCGTCGGAGGAGAAGAAGCTCTGCTGCTGGGCCGTGACGTGGCCGGCCTCGACACCGGCCTGGAACATGCCCGGGCCGCCCGCGGCGAAGAACACGGCGGGGATGATGATGACGGTCGCGCCGAGCATGGCCATCACCTGCGCGAAGTCGGTGAGCACGGAGGCGCGGAAGCCGGACCACAGGGTGTACAGCAGCACGCCCGCGGCCACGATCAGGATGCCCGCGCCGAAGGACAGCGGGGACAGCAGGGAGATCAGGGCGCCGCCGGCGATGAAGTTGGAGGTCAGGGAGATGACGGAGCCGAGCACGTTGGAACCGGCCAGCATGAGCTGCGAGGAGCGGCCGTGCCGGGCGTACATGACCTCGGCGAGGGTGTGGGCGCGCGGCGCGACCGCGCGGATGCGGCGGCCGAACGGGTAGATGAACAGGATCATCAGGGCGCCCCAGAGGCCGTAGTGGAGGGGGCCGGAGACGCCGTACGTGTAGCCGGCGGTCACGGAGGCGTACATGGAGGCGGCCCAGATCCAGGTGGCCGTCATGGAGGCGGCGGACACGCCGAAGCCGATCTGATTGCCGGCCGTCATGTAGGCGTCGGCGTTCTCCTTCTTCTTGGAGATGGCCACGGACATGATCATGGTCCCGCCGTAGAACAGCGCGACGAGCAGGATCACCCCGATCACGCCGAGCTGGGTCAGGGATGCTGCGTCCTGGGAGGGCGGCATCGGACTTCCTTTCGCACGAGTGACTGTGGACGTCCCGGTCCCCCGGCGCGGTCCGGTCAGGGCACGGCTCCGCAGGGCGGAGGGTGGCGTACCGATCACGTCGCGGCCAGGGGCCGGGGAGGTGGAGGGCATCCCGCCGGGTCCCGAGTCCACGAACGGCGAGCTCTCTGCTCAAGCCATCGCGGTCCCTCGGCCCTGGGCGGCGCTGTCAACACCGGCATCCTGGCGGAACGAGCCCACCCGGATGGCGCGATCATCACATGGTCGGCGCAGAAATGGCAAAAACATAGAGCCTTTTCAGCAGGGCGGGGACCATGAGTGCCCGGCGCAGAAGCCGGACAGAATGGGCGGATGACCGTTCCTTCCGGCTCCCCGGCCGCTCCCTCCACCCCCGCTTCCCGACGACGGCGCCGCGCCCTGACGGCGGCGCTGACCGTCGCCGTCGTGGTGCAGCTGGTGGTGCTGTACCTGCCGGGCGAGCAGGTGCCGGAGGCCGGATTCGCCGTGCCGGGGCTGGACAAGGCGATCCACGTGGCCGTGTTCGCGCTGCCCGCGTTCCTCGCGGTGTGGCGGGGGCGGAGCGCATGGTGGGCGCTGCCGTTCGCGGTGCACGCGCCGGTGAGCGAGCTCGTGCAGCACGCGTGGGTGCCGCTGCGGACGGGGGACCCGGTGGATGTCGTCGCGGATCTGGCGGGTGTGGTGCTCGGCGTGCTCGCCGCGTGGCGCCGCCGGATTGGAGGATCGGGGGCGTCGGGCGTATGATGGTCCGGTGCACTCCCGCGGGAGGGCATGACCTGGGGCTATAGCTCAGTTGGTAGAGCGTTTCGTTCGCAATGAAAAGGTCAGGGGTTCAATTCCCCTTAGCTCCACGGACCGTCCCGGTCCGCGATCCTCGAGGTCGCGGGCCGGGACTTTCTCGTGACGGGGGCGTGTGCGCCTGCCCTGCCCTCACCCCCGGGAGGGGGGGCGGCGCTTCCGGGGGGACCCCCCGGGTGTCTACAGTGCCGGGGTACGTCAGCGCGGACGTGATGCGGTCGTGTCACCGCAGGTCAGTCGCGCTTCTGCCGCCCCGCACGGGGCCGTTCGGCCCGGCCCGGGCCGGGAAGGGGACGCCGATGCGCATCAGCGTGCTCACCCACATGCTCCACCCCATCCGTTCGCCCTACGAGGGCGGGCTGGAGATGCACACGGCCATGACCGTGGAGCACCTCGTGCGCCGGGGCCACGACGTCACGGTCTACGCGCGGGAGGGCACCCGGGTGCCGGGCGACGTCGTCGCCGTGCTGCCCGCCGAGGGCGCCGGCCCGGGCCGCGCGGGCGCCCGCGTGCGCGAGGAGGCCGCCCGCCGGGCCTGCGCGCTGATCCTCGACGACGACTCCGACGCCGTCCTGAACAACTCCCTCTCTCCGGCGCCGCTCGAGCTGCTGCGCGCCCGCCCCATGGTCACCGTCCTGCACACGCCGGCCACGCTGGCGGAGGTGCTGGCCGTCGTCGACGCCCCGGGCTGGACGGCCCCCGACCACCATCGGTGGGCCTCGGTGTCCGCGTCGAACGCGCTGGCCTGGCAGCATCGGCTGCCGCGGGTGGACGTGGTGCCCAACGGGATCGAGCTGCACCAGTGGGTCTCCGACGCCGTCCCCGTGCGCGGCCGCGCCGTGTGGTCGGGCCGGATCACGGCGGAGAAGGGCCTGCACGTGGCGATCGACGCCGCCCGGATCGCGGGCATGGAGCTGCACTTCGCCGGGCCGATCTCGGACGAGGAGTACCACGCCCGCGAGGTCGTGCCGCGGCTCGGTCCGGACACCGTCTACCACGGCCACCTCGACCATCACGCGCTGCCGCACATGCTCGCCACGGGCGAGGTCTTCCTGGCCACCCCCCTGTGGGCCGAGCCGTTCGGGCTCGCCGTGGTCGAGGCCATGGCGCTCGGCGTGCCGGTGGCCGCGCTGCTCAGCGGCGCGATGGGGGAGATCGTCGCCCCGCAGGCCGGCGCACTGGCCGTGCACCACACGGCGCAGGAGCTCGCGGTCTCGATCCGTCACGCCCGCCGCAAGGACCGGGGACGCGTGCGCGCGTGGGCCTGCCGGTTCAGCGCGGAGACCATGGTGGAGGGCTACGTGGACCTGCTCGAGCAGGCCGCCGAGGACGCCCGTGACCTCGCCGCCGCCGAGGACGCGTACGGGTTCGACCCGCAGGGGGTCCCGCGCCCGTCCGCCGATGCGGCGGACCTGGAGTCCCTCTGATGGCTCCGGCCCGCAGGCGGGTCCTCTACTACGCCCACCAGCACGGGGCGGGGCACCTACGGCACGCCGCCGGCCTGGCGTCGACCGGGGCGTTCGACGTGACGGTCGTGACCGCCCACCCCCGGGCGGCCGAACTGCTGCCCGCGGACGTCCCCGTCATCCCGCTGCCCTCGGACCTCGTGCCCGGCCACCAGCAGCCGGCCCGCTCACCCCTGCACTGGTCCCCGGTGGGGACCGAGATCCGGGCGCGCTTCGACGCCCTCCACGCGGCGGCGCAACGGGTGGACCCGGACGTGTGCGTGGTGGACGTGTCCGTGGAGGCGGCCCTGTTCCTGCGCCTGGCGGGCTGGCCCGTGCTGCACCGCCGCATGCACGGCGAGCGCACCGACCCCGCGCACGCCCTCGTCTACGCCGAGGCCGACGGCCTCTTCGCCCACTACGCCGCCGAGCTCGAGGTCCCCGCCTGGCGCGCCGCCCACGCGGACCGGGTCACCTACCTCGGGGTCGCGGACGTCACCGGCCGGCTCGGCACCCGCGCCACGACGACGTCGTCCGCCGGCGCCGCCCCGCGCGTCGCCGTGATCGCCGGGACAGGCGGCGGCGGGGTGCGGGCCGCGGACCTGGCCCGGGCGGCATCCGCCGTGCCGGAGGCGACGTGGGAGGTGTACGGCCCGATCGCCGGGGTGGGCGATCCGGAGGCGCCGGGCGGGCTCGCGGCGGAGGCGATGCCCGCCACCGTGACGCTGCACGGCTGGGTCCAGGCGCCGGCCCGCCGGGCCGCGGACGCCGACGTCGTGGTGGTCTCGGCCGGGCACAACGCCGTGGTGGACGCCGCCCGCTCCGGCCGCCCCGTGGTGCTCGCCCCCGAGCCGCGGCCGTTCGACGAGCAGCGCGTGTTCGTCCGCGAGATCCACCGGGCCGCGGGCGTGCCGTGGTGCGCGTGGGAGGACCCGGACGCCGACTGGGCCGGCGCGGTGCGCGGCGCCCTCGCGGACCCGGCCGCCGCCGACCGGCTCGCGGGCCTGCTGCTCGTGGCGCCGGGCGAGTACCGGCGGCGCTGGGAGGCGGCGATCGAGGGCGCCCTGGGCTGAGTCCGCCCCGCCGCCCCCGGCCGTCACGGCGCTCAGTACGCGGCGTCGTCGCGGCGGGCGGCCGTCAGCTCCGCCTCCGTCGGGTGACGCAGCAGCTCGAGCCGCTCGCCCTCGGGGTCCCACGCGATCAGCCCCGCGTCCGCGAACGCGCGCAGCCACCCCTCCATGGCCCATCGGCCGTGCACCTGCCGGAAGCGGCGGGCGTTGACCAGGATGTCCTCGAGGTGGTGCAGCGGCGGGGTCATCACGCCGTGGTGCTGGTGGAACGCCTCGGCGGGGCTGAACCGCAGCGTCAGGCCGGCGTCGCGGGCGCGGAAGGCCAGGTCCGTGTCCTCGGCGCCGTAGCCGGTGAAGCCCGCGTCGAAACAGCCGATGCGGGCCAGGTCCGCGCGCCGCAGTGCCAGGATCAGCGTCCACACGAGGTGCCACTCGTCCGAGGGGCCGGCGGTCAGGTGCGCGCGCGCCCGGTGGGGCACGGAGAGGCGGCGCAGCAGGGCGTCGGCGCGGTGCGAGGTCAGGTCGGCCTCCCCGACGTCGCGGGTCCAGCCCGGCCGCAGGTAGCGGGGCCGGCCCATCACCACGGACCCGGGGTGGGCCGCGACCTCGGTGGCCAGCACGCCGACGGTCTCGGCGGCCGGGATGCAGTCCACGTCGAGGAAGACGAGGATCTCGCCGGTGGCGAGCTCGGCCGCGCGGTTGCGGGCCTGCGCCAGGGGCAGCCCGGCGTCGGCGGCCACGTGCCCCACGGTGACGGGCAGGTCCGTGGCCGGGACGCGCCCGTCCGGCTGGCCCATGAACACCACGACCACCTGGTCCGGGCGGCGGTGAGAGCGCTCCAGCCCGGCGATCACGCGGGCCAGGTGCGCGTCCCGGTGCCCCGTGATGACCAGCACCGACACGCTCGGCAGCGCCCCGCGCGCCCGGGCGAGGGCCTCGCGGTAGACCGCCACGTGGGCGGCCGCCACGCGACGGCGCTGCCGGGCCCGGGCGGCGGGATCGGCGGGGGCCGTGCGCGCGCGGGCGCGCACCAGCGTCTCGAGCGCGTCGGCGAGGGAGTCGGGATCCTCCGGGTCGAACGCGGCGAGCGAGTCGGGGCTCAACCAGGCGCCGGACTGGTCCGCGATGTGCCCGATGTCCGCGACGGCCACCGGCACCCCCAGGTCCCGGCACATCTCCACCCAGCCCGAGTGGGTGCCGATGCGGTACGGCAGCACGGACACGTCCACGTCGCGCAGCAGCGCGTGCAGGGCGGGGTCGTCGAGCCGGTCGTGCTGCCACAGCTCGAAGCCGTGGTGGGCGCAGCCCGCGCGCAGCGCGGCCAGGGCGTCCTCGTCCTGCACGGTGTCCTGGACCTCCACGGTCACCCGCGCGTCGAGGCCGTGGTCGGCCAGCGTCGCGACGGCGGCGGCGAGCACCGGCAGCAGCGCCACCGGGGCCACCTGGGCCCGCAGGTCCTTGGCGTGCACCAGCAGGCGGGCGGGGGCGGCCGCGCCGTCGCCGTCGTCGGACGCGTCGGGGGGCAGCAGGCCGGGCTCCGCGCCGGGGGCGTCGTCGTCACCCTGCGCCACGAGGTCCTCGAGCGGGACGATGTGCGGGTGGGGGACCACGAGGGCGCGCACGCCGTAGTCGCGGGCGAGGGTCGCCGCGGCGCCGGGGGTGAGCGTGAGCACGGCGTCCGCGCGGCCCAGCAGCACGGCCAGGCGGTCCCGGTGGGGGCCCTGGTCCGTCAGGTGCGGGTTCTCGAGGTCGTGCACGGTCACGACGACGGCGCCCCCGTGCGCGTGCTGCGCGTCCAGGGCGGCGGCCAGCTGGGCGGGGCTGAAGTGCTCGAAGCCGAAGTGCACGTGCAGCACGTCCGGGCGGTGCTCGGCCAGCCACTCCGCGTGCAGGGCCCGGGGCGGCCACCACTGGTGCGCGGGCGCGCCCGGCACCGGCGGGTCCGGCAGGAACTCCACGTCCGGCGCGGCGCCCGGGTCGAGGGGGCGGATCGCGCGGGTGTACGGGTGCTGCGCGGGCACGTGCTGGACGGTGATGCTCACGGGGGAGGGCCTCCTGACCTGGGGGATGCGATGCCGCGCGGGCGGCGTGTCCCCGTCCCGGGCCGGGGGTCGCGGAATCTAGTCTGTCAGGGCAGGATCGGAGAATCGGAGCAGCGGCATCCTGTCCGTTCCGGCGCGCCGCCGCGTCGAGGAGCGCCGCCGCAGGTGAAGGGGATCGTGGACGTGGACTCGCAGCCGCAGGGACGTGTGCTGTACGTGACCGTGGGCGCGCCGGAGCACGGCGTGGTGCGCCAAGGCCGGCAGACCGCCGCCGCCCTCCGTCGGGTGGGCGCCGAGGTGGAGCTGCTCACGGCGGAGGACGTCGCGGCGTTCCGGGGCCTCGTGCCCCTGCTGGAGGAGGCGCGCGCGCTGGGCGCCGCCGTGCACCTGGACGTCACGGACGCGCTGTTCGGCCCCACCGCGACCGCCGCCGCGGACCTGCTCGTCGACGTCCTGCCCGAGGGCACCACGCTCACCCTGCACGACATCCCGCAGCCCGCCGAGGGCGACGGCCGCTACCGCCGCCGCGGCGAGGCATACGCGCGGCTCGCCCAGGCGGTGGACGGCGTCGTGGTCTCCTCACAGCACGAGCGGGCGCTGCTGGCGGACCTGGTGGACGTGGCCGCGGACGTGGTCCCGCTGCCCGTGGAGGACCGCCGGGCCGCGGCCGCCCGCGCCGAGCCGGTGGTGCCGGAGAGCATGGCCGGCCTCGACCGGGACCTCGTGCTCTTCGGCTTCGTCTACCCGGGCAAGGGGCACGCCCTCGCCCTGGAGGCCCTCACCGAACTGCACCGCCAGTGGGGCCCGGACTCCGGGGCGCCGCGCCGGCTGACGGCGCTCGGACCCGTCAGCATCGGGCATGACGACCTCGTGGCGGAGCTGACCCGCGACGCCGAGGCGCGCGGCCTGGAGTTCCGCGTCACCGGGTTCGTGCCGGACGAGTTCGCGGACGCGGCCCTGCTCTCGGCGGGCATCCCGTTCGCGGCGCACCGCAACGTGTCCGCGTCCGGGTCCCTGGCGGCGTGGACCTCGGTGGGACGGCGGGCGATCGCCTCCGCCGGCCGCTACACGGAGGAGATGGAGAGGCTGCGCCCGGGCACCCTGCGGCTCGTGCACCCGAACGGGTCGCCGGCCTACGCGATGGCCGAGGCCATCGCCGAAGCGGTCGAGGACCCCGAACGCACGTGGCTGGACCCCGGCGTGGACCTCTCGCCCGGGGCCGAGGACTGCGCGCGGATGCTCTTCGACGTGCTCCGCCGCGTGCACAGGTGGACGTGAGCGCCGCCGTCTCCGTGGTGGTGCCCTACTACCGGGCCCAGGCGGACCTCGACCGGCTCACGGCCGCGCTCGCGGCCCAGGAGGGCGTGGCCGGCGGGCTGCAGCTCGTGGTGGCCGACGACGGCTCGCCCGTCCCGCCCCGGCTGGACCCGGGCCTGCCGTTCGACGTGGTGACCGTGCGCCAGCAGGACCGCGGGTTCCGCGCCTCGGCGGCCCGGGCGCTCGGGGCGGAGGCGGCCGACGGCGACGTGCTCGCCTTCCTCGACGGGGACATGCTCCCCGAGCCCGGGTACCTCGCCGCGGCCCTGACGGCGGTGGCCGAGGCGCCCCGGGACGCCGCGGTGGTGGGCCGGCGGCGGCACCTGGCCGAGGCCTGGCTGGAACGGGCCTGGGCGCACGGATGGCGGCCCGGGCACGAGGTGCCCGCGGACGCCCGCCTGGCCGAGCCGGCCTGGCTGCGCGAGGGGTACCGCGCCACGGACGACCTGCGCCGCGCCGACTCCACCGGCTACCGGTACGTCATCTCGGCCGTGCTCACGGTGGCGCGCGAGGTCTACGAGGACGGCGGCGGCTTCGACCCCGCCTTCGTGGGCTACGGCGGGGAGGACTGGGAGCTGGCGCACCGGCTGTGGCGCGTGGGGGCGGCCCTGCACCACGCGCCGGACGCCGTGGCGTGGCAGGCCGGCGCCGACTTCGGCGGACGCGGCGACGCCGCCGAGGCCGCCCGGGTGAAGGCCCGCGAGGCGCTCGTGCTTGCCTCGCGCATCCCCGCGACGACGGCCCGCGGCCACGGCCTGTCCCTGGCCGGCCCGCTGCGGGTCGAGGCGCGAGTGCGGGTGCCGGAGGGCGCGGACGGCGCGGCGGCGGCCGTGGTGGCGGTGGACGCCGTGCTGTGCGCGGCACCGGGGGCGCGGGTCGGCGTCGTAGGCGGCCTCGACGAGGCGGCGG
>NZ_JBVFVY010000007.1:0-103104 GCF_055522295.1 Micrococcus sp. CS26 | reverse complement strand
ACCGTGTCCCAGGTGCCCTCTTCGGCCATGCGGCCGTGCCAGGTCCACACTACTCAGCCAGGGCCCGGAGACCTCGGGCAGGTCCCGCCACGGGATCGAAGCACCTGTCCCGGTGGATGATGGCTTCGACCCTCGTGCGGTCATCGGCGAACGGCCGGCCCTGCCGGCCCGTGCAGGCGGGGAGCATCTGGAACCGGGACGTGTCTTCGAGGGCGCCAGCCGACCCTGGATTCATTGTCAGACACGCCCTAGGCCCGTCTGGCCCGAGGGTGAGCCGGACTCTGAACTGGGGGATGAAGAGCGGTCGTGCACCGGGGTCGGCCCCAGCGGCCACGACGACGGCGGCCCGCCGCCCTCCGTGCGGAGGGCGGCGGGCCGCCGTCGTCGTGGTGCCCGCGCGCGGGCGGTGTCCCGTGGATCAGGCCTTCGCGGCGATCTGACGGAGCACGTACTGCAGGATGCCGCCGTTGCGGTAGTACTCGGCCTCACCGGGGGTGTCGATGCGGACGACCGCGTCGAACTCGGTGACCCTGCCGTCCTCACCGGTGGCCGTGACCTTCACGGTCTTCGGCGTGGTGCCCTCGTTGAGGGCGGTGATGCCGGAGATGTCGAAGGTCTCGGTGCCGGTCAGGCCCAGCGAGTCGGCGTTCTCACCCTCCGGGAACTGCAGCGGCAGCACGCCCATGCCGATGAGGTTCGAGCGGTGGATGCGCTCGAAGGACTCCGTGATCACGGCCTTGACGCCCAGGAGCGCGGTGCCCTTGGCCGCCCAGTCACGGGAGGAGCCGGAGCCGTACTCCTTGCCGCCCAGGACCACCAGCGGGGTGCCCTGCTCGGCGTAGTTCTGCGCCGCGTCGTACACGTAGGCCTGCGGGGCGCCCTCCTGGGTGAAGTCGCGCGTGAAGCCGCCCTCCACGCCGTCGAGCAGCTGGTTCTTGATGCGGATGTTCGCGAACGTGCCGCGGATCATGACCTCGTGGTTGCCACGACGGGATCCGTAGGAGTTGAAGTCCTTGCGCTGCACGCCGTTCTCCAGCAGGTAGCGGCCCGCCGGGGTGTCCGACTTGAAGGAGCCGGCCGGGGAGATGTGGTCCGTGGTCACGGAGTCACCCAGCTTGAGCAGGACGCGGGCGCCGGAGATGTCCGACACCGGGTCCGGCTGCATGGTCATGCCCTCGAAGTACGGGGGCTTGCGCACGTAGGTGGACTTCTCGTCCCACTCGAAGGTGGAGCCCGAGGGGGTCTCCAGGGACTGCCAGCGCTCGTCGCCGTCGAAGATCGTGGCGTACTGCGAGGTGAACATCTCGGTGTCGATCGACGCGTCGATGATCTGCTGGACCTCGGTCGGGTCCGGCCAGATGTCCTTGAGGAAGACGTCGTTGCCCTCCGTGTCCTGGCCCAGGGCCTCGTTCTCGAAGTCGAAGTCCATGGTGCCGGCCAGGGCGTAGGCGACCACCAGCGGCGGGGAGGCCAGGTAGTTCATCTTCACGTCCGGGTTGATGCGGCCCTCGAAGTTGCGGTTGCCGGAGAGCACCGCGGTCACGGACAGGTCGTTCTCCTGGATGGCCTCGGAGATCTCGGACTCCAGCGGGCCGGAGTTGCCGATGCAGGTGGTGCAGCCGTAGCCGACCACGTTGAAGCCGAGGTCGTTGAGGGACTCGCGCAGCCCGGACTTCTCGTAGTAGTCGGTCACCACGCGGGAGCCCGGGGCCACGGAGGTCTTCACCCACGGCTTGGACTTCAGGCCCTTGGCGACCGCGTTGCGGGCCAGCACGCCGGCCGCCATCATCACGGAGGGGTTGGACGTGTTGGTGCACGAGGTGATCGAGGCGATGGACACGGCACCGTGGTCCAGCTGGAACTGGCGGCCGTCCGGCATGGCCACGTCCACGAGCTTGGACGGGCGGCCCTCGCCGGCCTCGTCCTGCGTGGCGTAGTTGTGCAGGTCCTTGCGGAACTGGTCCTTGGAGTCGGTGAGCTCGATGCGGTCCTGGGGACGCTTCGGGCCGGAGATGGAGGGCACCACGGTGGACAGGTCCAGCTCGAGGTACTCGGAGTAGGCGACCTCGGAGGACGGGTCGTGCCACATCCCCTGCTCCTTGGTGTACGCCTCCACGAGGGCGACCTGCTCCTCGGAGCGGCCGGTCAGGCGCAGGTAGTCGAGGGTGACCTCGTCGATCGGGAAGATCGCGGCGGTGGAGCCGAACTCGGGCGACATGTTGCCGATGGTGGCGCGGTTGGCCAGGGGCACGGAGCCGACGCCCTCGCCGTAGAACTCGACGAACTTGCCGACCACGCCGTGCTGGCGGAGCATCTCGGTGATGGTCAGCACCACGTCGGTCGCGGTGGCGCCGGACGGGATGCTGCCGGTCAGCTTGAAGCCCACGACCCGCGGGATCAGCATGGACACGGGCTGGCCGAGCATCGCGGCCTCGGCCTCGATGCCGCCGACGCCCCAGCCGAGCACGCCCAGGCCGTTGACCATGGTGGTGTGCGAGTCGGTGCCGACGCAGGAGTCCGGGTAGGCGCGCAGCACGCCGTCGACCTCGCGGGTCATCACGGTGCGGGCCAGGTTCTCGATGTTGACCTGGTGGACGATGCCCATGCCCGGGGGGACGACCTTGAAGTCGTCGAAGGCGGTCTGGCCCCAGCGCAGGAACTTGTAGCGCTCGCCGTTGCGCTCGTACTCGATCTCCATGTTCCGCTCGATGGCGGCGTCGTTGCCGAAGGAGTCGATCTGCACGGAGTGGTCGATCACGAGCTCGGCCGGGGAGAGCGGGTTCACGCGCTCCGGGTCGCCGCCCAGGTCCTGGATGGCCTCACGCATGGTGGCCAGGTCCACGACGCAGGGCACGCCGGTGAAGTCCTGCATGATCACGCGCGCCGGCGTGAACTGGATCTCGGTGTCCGGCTGGGCGTTCGGGTCCCAGGCGGCCAGGGCCTTGATCTGGTCGGCGGTCACGTTGGCGCCGTCCTCGGTGCGCAGCAGGTTCTCCAGCAGCACCTTCAAGGAGTAGGGCAGCTTCTGCGCCCCCTCGACCTTGTTCAGACGGAAAATCTCATACTCGGCGCCCTTGACGTCCAGGACGCCCTTGGAGCCGAAGCTGTCGACGGTGGTCACGAGAGGACTCCTCTTCCCGCCCGGTTTCCTCCGGGCGCTCGTCCAGTGGGGGGTGGTCACCCGCGGCCGCGGACCGCGCCCCGTCCGGGACGGGCGTCGTCTGCGTCACAGGTGCCGCACTGCGTCCCAGGGTACCGCGCCGGTCCCGTGTGACGCGGGCATGGCGCGCGGCGGCCCGCAGGCCGCCGCGCGGATGCCGGGTCAGATCTCGACGACGGCCGCGGCCGGGGCGCTCTGGGCGGCCGGCACCAGCACGGTCACCGACTCGAGGTGGTGCGTGTCCGGGTAGAGGTCGAACACGCGGGCGCGCTCCACCTCGTAGCCGCCGTCGCGCAGCCACGCCAGGTCGCGGGCGAACGAGGCGGGGTCGCACGAGACGTACACGATGCGGCCCGGCTCGAGCGCGAGGATGCGCTCGATCGCCCGCCGCCCCGCGCCCGCCCGCGGCGGGTCCAGGACGACGGTGTCCAGCGCGGCACCGCCGAGGCCGCCGTCCGCCACGGGACGCTCGGGGTACTTCAGCCAGCTGCCGAGCACCTTGTCCGTGGGGCCGTTGAGCACCGAGGCCTGCGGCTGGTCGTGCAGGTTGCGGCGGGCGTCCTTCGAGGCCTGGCGGGAGGCCTCCACCGAGTACACGCGGCCCTCGGGTCCCACGGCGTCCGCCAGGTACGCGCTGAACAGGCCGGCGCCGCCGTAGAGGTCGGCCACGACCTGGCCCGGCTCGACGCGCGCGTCCTCGAGCACCGCGTCCACGAGGGTGGCCGGGGCGTGCTGGTGGACCTGCCAGAAGCCGTCACCCGTGACGCGGAAGCGCTTGGTGCCGCCGCGCTCGGACTCCACGGTCTCCTCGACCCAGGTCTTGCCGGTGATGCGCTCGACCTTGACCGGCTGGAACTGCTTCGGGCCGGGCAGGGCCAGGCCGGTGGAGACGTCCACGCCGCACGCATTGGCCGCCTGGCGGATCCGGGTGCGCAGCCGGCCGAGCTTGACCTCGTCCGCCCGCGTCTGCGGGGTGGGCGTCACCAGCACGAGGGGGCGGGAGCCGGAGGCCGGCGTCGCAACGTCCACGCGGGCGGCTCCGGTGAAGTCCCAGTCCCACAGGGCGAGCGCATCGAGGGCCGGCACGCCGAGCGGCATGTTGCGCACGGGTAGGAGGGTCGCCGAACGGTAGGCGTGCATCGCGATGTGCCCCTGGGGGGTCACCGCGAACGCGTTCCGGGTCCGCCAGCGCTGGCCGGTGGGCTCGTCCTCGGAGCCGGCGAAGCACACCTCCGGCTCCACCGCGAGGTCGGCGATGCGGTGCACCGTGTCCCGGAAGACCTGGGCCTTGAGCCGGCGCTGGTGCGGGACCACGATGTGGCCGAACTCGGCGCCGCCCACGGGCGGGCGACCCGAGGCGTGGGCGCGCAGCATGTCCGCGAGCTTCCACTGGTGGATGCGGCGGAACTCGGAGGGCCGCAGCACCTCCACGACGTCGCCGCGCCAGAAGCGGGCCCCGTCCTCGGCCTCGGTCAGGGCCACCCGGACCTTCTCGCCGGGCACGGCGTGGCGCACGAAGACGACCCGCCCCTCGTGCCGGGCCACGCAGTGGCCGCCGTGGGCCATGGCCCCGACCTCCACCTCGATGGTCCTCCCGATCCCGGTGACGTCTGTGGACGTGTCGACGACTGCCATGTCTGGCTCCTCTCGCATCGCAGCGCGCTTCAGGTCTTGCCCTGAGCATCGACTGGTCAGATCATCATCATCCTTGCAGACCGATGCGGCTGTGTCGCCTCGATCGTGGGCGCGCCGTCGGACGGCGTCATCCGCCGCTCCCCGGGGGCGCCGGGGCGGTCAAGAGCCCTGGCCCTCGTGGACCTGCCACGGCACCGAGCCCACCATCACGCCCGGCTCCCGCTGCAGTCGCCGCGTCTGGCGGGTGGCGGTCCGGTTGTGCAGGAGCGTGCGCCAGCCCGGCCGGACCACGTACTCCGGGATGAACACCATGGTCAGGTCCCGCGGGGAGCGGCGTCGGTGCTCGCGCACATGCCGCACCAGGGGGGCCACCGTGTCGCGGTAGGGCGAGGCGATCACGGTGAGCGACATCGGCAGGCCGGCACGCTCCCAGGCGTCGATCACCTCCAGGGTGGCGGCGCGCTCGGCGTCCACGACGACGGCCTCGAGGGAGGACGGCCGCGACGCGCGGGCGTAGGCCAGCGCCCGCAGCGCCGGCCGGTCCAGCGTGGTCACGACGACCACCACGTGGACCCGCGAGGGCAGGGCCCGCGCGTCGTCCTGGGGGTCCGGTGCGAGCTCGCGGTCCACGTCCGCGTAGTGGCGGCGGATCCGCCCCATCACCAGCGAGCCGAGCACGATCGCCAGCAGCGCCACCCACGCGCCCTGCGTGAAGCGGGTGACCAGGACGACGACGCCCGCCAGCGCCGTGACCACCCAGGCCACCGCCGTGATGATCAGGCGCAGCCGGACGGCCGCGCGGGCCCGGGCGCCCGGTGTGTGCACGAGCCGGCGGCGCCACAGCCGCAGCATGCCGGCCTGCGCGAGCGTGAAGGCCAGCAGCACGCCGATGACGTAAAGCTGCACGAGCAGGGCGGTCCGGGCCTCGAAGAACAGCACGAGCGAGAGGGCCACGGCCCCCATCCCGAGGACGCTCCACGTGTGCACCAGCCGGTCGCTGCGGACCCTCAGCTGCCGGGGCAGGTAGCCGTCCTCGGCCACGCGCGCGGCCAGGGCGGGGAACGAGCGGAACGCCGACTTGGCCGCGAACAGCAGGAGCAGGGCGGTGGCCGCGATGGTGGCGACGGACAGGATGCTGCCCGGGCCGTACACGGTGTCCGCGAGCTGGGCGAGCACGGGGGCGGGGGCGCGGTCGGGCGTGACCTCGGCACCCGCGGCGTCCCGGAGGTTCTCCAGCTCCAGCCCGACGACGACGCCGGTGCGCTGAGCCAGGTGCATGACGCCCACGGTCAGCGCGCCGAGGGTGAGGGCCATCACGGTGAGCACCCACCGCACCGTGGGCACGGCCGGCCGGGCCATCAGGCGGGTGCTCGAGACCGGCACCTCGACGCCGGTGAGCAGCACCGATCCCGCGCTGAACGCGCGCAGGGCGAGCAGCGCCGTCGCCACGGTGCCGACGGTCCCGCCGACCCCGGCGCCCTCCTGCGTCCAGCCGGCCGTCGGCGCCGCGCCGAGCAGCCCACGGCCCTCCTGCCACAGGCCCGCCAGGACGAGCAGCGCGGTCAGGGCGACGAACACGCTCACGAGCACGGGCAGCACCCACCGGGACAGCCGCACCCCGCGGAGCGCGGCCAGCAGTACGCCCACGAGCGCGGCCGAGGCCACCAGCACGCGGCTGCCGACGGTGAGTCCGGGGGCCAGCGCCGCCACGAAGTGGGCGAAGGCGGCCACGGAGACCGCGGCGGTGAACACGAAGTCCAGCAGGAGTGCGGCCGAGGCGACGACGCCGGCCCTCGGGCCCAGCTTCGTGCCGGCCATGTGATAGATGCCGCCGTGCGGAACGGCGGCGACCGCGGCGCGGAAGGACACGACGATGAGCAGCATCACCGCGACGACGGCCCAGCCGACGGCGGGTCCGAGCGCGAGCGCGGACGTGCCGGCCGCGACCAGGGTGAGGATGACCTCGTCCGGGGCGTAGGCGAGGGAGGACAGGGCGTTCGACGACGTCACGGGCAGCGCCCGCCACCGGTTCATGCGGGGCTCGTCGGCGGCGTGCGACGTCACGGGGCGACCGAGGAGGCCGCGGCGCAGGAGGGAGGACAGCGTGGCCACCGCACCACGGTACCCCCGCCGGGCCCGGGCGCCGCGGCGACGCGGATGCTCCCGGACGTGCCCGCCGGATGCGAGGATGGAGCGCGCGTCGGCTCCCCGGCGCACGGAGCACCGCACGAGAGGCAGGGACGGGCATGGCCCACTACGTGATCGTCGGCGGCGGACGGGTGGGCACCCGGTTGGCGGCCGCGCTGGACGCGGCCGGTCACGGCGTCGCCCTCGTGGACCGCGACCCGCGGACCGTGGAGGGGCTGGCCCCCGGCTTCTCCGGCGAGCTCGTGGCCGGCGTGGGCTTCGACCGCTCCGCGCTGCTCGCCGCCGGCATCGACCGCGCGCAGGGCCTGGCGGCCGTGACCGCGGACGACAACACGAACATCATCGCCGCCCGCGTGGCCCGCGAGACCTTCCACGTGGACCACGTGGTGGCGCGCATCTACGACGCCGACCGGGCCCGGCTGTACCAGCGCCTCGGCATCCCCACGGTCGCCTCGATCCAGTGGACGGCCGACCAGGTGCTGCACCGGCTGCTGCCGGCCGGCACCGCCGACGCGGAGCACCGCGACGCCTCCGGCCGGCTGCTCGTGACCGAGCTGGTCCCCCACTCTTCGTGGTGGGGCCGTCGGCTGACCGACGTCGAGTCCACGGTGGGGATGCGCATCGCCTACCTCACCCGGCTCGGCGACGGCCAGCTGCCCCGGCCGGGCGACCGCCTGCAGGAGGGCGACGTGCTGCACGCCGTCTACCCGGTGGACCGCCGGGACCAGGTGGAGGCCGCCCTGCAGGGCGAGGCACGCGTGCCGGACGGCACGGACGAGGACGAGGAGGGACGGGCATGAGGGCCGTCATCGCCGGAGCCGGCGCCGTGGGCGCCTCCATCGCGCGGGAGCTGCACGCGCACGGCCACGAGGTGGTCGTCGTCGAGGCGCGCACGGACGCGGCCCGCAAGGCCGACGTCGGCGGCGCACGCCTCGTCCTCGGGGATGCGTGCGACCTGACCGTGCTCGAGCAGTGCGGCGCCCTGGAGGCGGACGTGCTCGTCGCGGCGACCGGCGACGACCGGGTCAACCTCGTGTGCTCCCTGCTGAGCCGCTCGGAGTTCGGCGTCGGCCGCACCGTGGCTCGCGTCAACAACCCGCTCAACGACTGGCTCTTCGACGAGTCGTGGGGCGTGGACGTGGCCGTGTCCACCCCCTCGATCATGACGGCGCTCGTGGAGGAGGCCGTGGAGACCGGGGACCTCGTGCGCCTGCTCAGGCTGGAGGCCGGCGGCGCGGCGCTGTCCGAGTTCCGGGTCCCGGCAAAGCACTGGCTCGAGGGCCGGCGCATCGGCACCGTGTCCTGGCCGCAGGAGGCTCCGCTCGTGGCGGTCGTGCGCGACGGCGCCCCCCGGCAGGCGTCGGCGGACGAGGTCCTGGAGGTGGGCGACGAGCTCTTCTTCCTGGCCGCCGGCTCCGCCGAGCCGGCCCTGCGTCGCCTCCTCGTCGGCGAGGGCCGCGCTCAGGGACGCTCGGAGGCGGCGGAGTCCGCCGGCACGCCGTCGTCCTGACCGGGCGAGCTGACGGACCAGGCGAGCCAGAGCCCCAGGGCATAGAGCGGCAGGCCCATCACCAGGCGGGCCACCCCGAGCGCGGTGACGGCGTCCCCGAGGTAGAGGGGCACCTGCACCGCCAGGCGCAGTGCGAACACGGCCACGAGGATCCAGGTGGCCGCGGCGTAGGCGCGGCGCCGACGCCGGTGGGCCCGCCAGCGGGTGCCCTCGGCGCGCACGAGGCCGAGCACCAGGCCCGCCGCGGGCCAGCCCACGAGGACGGACACCGCGAACGCGAGGCCGTAGGCGGCGTTGGTGACGAAGCCCCACAGGTAGTAGTCGCGGGCCTGGCCGGTGGTCAGGGAGACCACGACGGACAGGACGACGACGGCGAGGCCGGCCAGCACCTGGACCGGCGACTGGCGCTGGACGAGGCGCGCGACGCCCAGCACGAGAGCGACCGCGACGGCCGCCACGCCGGAGGGCCACACCTGCTGGGTGGCGACGTAGCCGACCATGTAGACGAGGGTGGGCAGGGAGGCCTCGACGATGCCGCGCCAGCCACCGACGCTGCCCAGCGCGTCGAGGCGGCCGCGCTCGTCCAGGCGGGCTCGAGACGGCAGGGGGCCGGCCCCGTCCGGGGCGGCGGTGACGGGGCCACGCGGCTCGGTCATGGGCTCTCCTCTCGGGGCCGTGCTCAGAGCGTGGCCTCGGGCGCGTCGACCAGGTCGAACTCGGGGTTGTGCAGGGTGGGCACGCCGTCCATCTGGGTGACGCGGCCGCGGACCGTCAGCCACTCCCCCGGCATGACGCCGGGCACGCGGCGCCGCCCGTGCCAGACCAGCTGCAGCGTCTCGGCGGGCGCCATGCTCCCGGGTGCGGGCAGGCGGTCGGCCAGGGCCGCGCGGAAGACGGTCGCCTCGTCCGCGCCGGGCAGCGTGACGGAGGCGATGACGCCGCGGCGCTCGATGCGGCCTGCGGCGCCGGTCGGGCGGGCCGCGACGGCGGGGCTCACCGGATCTCCGTGATCTCCGGACCGCGCTCGGGCAGCGCGGTGGTCTCCGGTGCCGCGCCGTCCCCCGGGCCGGCGGCGGTGTCCGCGAGCACGTCCCGGCCCTCGTCCGGGGCCGGGCGGCGACGCTGCAGCGGGCGCGCGTTGGGCGGCGGACGCAGGGGCAGCAGCTCGCGCGGCGGGAGCGGCTCGTCGCCCCGCACCACGACCAGGTCGGAGAACACCTGTTCCAGCGGCTCGGCGGCCTCCGGCTGGAAGGCGGCCTCGCCGTGGAACACGCCGCGGACGAACCAGCGCGGTCCGTCCACGCCCACGAACCGGGCGACGTTCCACCCCGGCGAGCCGTCCGGCAGCGCCGCCGGCACGCGCGTGAGGATCTCGACGCCGAAACGGCCGGTCTGCTCCTGCACGGTCGCGTGGGCCGTGGTCGACAGGGAGTCGTGCAGCTCGGCGCGCAGGTCGTCCCACAGACCCGTGCGACGGGGGGCGCTGAACGCCTGGACCTGCAGGGCCGAGCGTCCGAGGCTGATGGTGGCGGCGACGATCCGCTTCGTCGCGTCCTCGACGTCGAGGCGCAGCTTCATGCCCTGGACGGCCCTCAGGCGCAGCGACCCCAGGTCGATCATGCCGGCGGGATCCGGGCGGGTGGCGACGTCGTGCGGACCGACGTCGGCGGTTGCCGGCGCGGCGGCGATCTCGAGGTCGCGCTCCTCCAGCAGCTCGTCCGGCAGGCTGACCTGCTCGTGGCGCACGGTGCGGTTGCGTCCGAAGATCACGACGTCCTCCCAGGGGTGGTGTCGGCGGTGAAGCCGCCGGTCGAGCCGAAGCCGCCGGCCCCGCGCTCGGAGTCGGGCAGCACGTCCACGGGCTCGAAGCGGGCGCGCACGACCGGCTGCAGCACGAGCTGGGCGATCCGGTCGCCGCGGCGCAGCACGATCGGCTCGGTCGGGTCCAGGTTGATCAGGGGCACCTTGATCTCGCCGCGGTAGCCGGCGTCGATGGTGCCCGGGGCGTTGACGATGGTCAGGCCGCGACGGACCGCGAGACCCGAGCGGGGGTGCACGAACCCCGCGTGGCCTTCCGGGATGGCCAACGCCACGCCGGTCGGCACCAGGGCGCGCTCGCCCGGGGCCAGGGTCACGTCGACGGCGGTGCGCAGGTCCGCGCCCGCGTCGCCCGGCTGCGCGTAGGCGGGCGGGGCCAGGCCCGGATCGAGGGCGTGCAGGGGCACGGGCAGCTCGGCGGAGTCGGTCACGAGGCCCGACCCTACACGAGCACCCGTCGGCCCGGGGCCGCGTCGAGGCGGCCGGGCGGGCGCCCTCACCGGTGCCGCGCGGCGGGACCGGAGTCCGGATGTGGGAAGCTGGGACCCATGCGTGATCCCCAGCAGCACCCCGTCGCCGATGCCTCCCGCCGCGCCCCCGAGGGCGCTGCGGCGGGACCCGATCCGGTCCTGTTCGAGGAGCGGTTGACGCCCTCCCCGGGGGTCTGGGCCGTGGCGCTCATGCTGGCGGCGCTGACGATACTCGTGTTCGCGCCGATCGACCTCGGGGTGGGCATCGCGGCCGCCGTCGCGTTCTTCGCCGTCGAGGTCCTGATCCTGGTGGCCACCACCCCGCGCATCGTGGTGCGCGAACGCACCCTCCAGGTGGGCCGCGCCAGCATCGAACGGCACCACGTCGGTCAGGTCACGGGGTATCGCGGCGAGGACGCCCGGGCCCAGCGCGGCCCGCTGCTGCACGGGCTGGCCTTCGTGAACGTGCGCGGCTGGATCGCGCCCGTCGTGCGGATCCAGCTGACCGACGAGCGCGACCGCACACCCTACTGGCTGACCAGCACCCGGCGTCCGGAGGAGCTGGTCGCGGCCCTCGGCGGGACCATGGCCCGGCAGGAGGGGACGGCCGAGGGCCGCTGACCGCCCCGGCGGCGGGGGCTCAGCCCTCGCAGTCGGTGCAGTAGATCAGGCCGTTCTTCTCACGCGCGGCCTGCGAGCGATGGCGGACCAGGAAGCAGGAGGCGCAGGTGAACTCATCCGACTGGGCGGGCAGCACCCGCACCATCAGCTCTTCACCCGAGAGGTCGGCGCCGGGCAGCTCGAACCCCTCGGCGGCCTCCGCTTCGTCCTCGTCCACGACGGCGGACTGGGTGTCCGTGCGCCGTGCCTTCAGCTCCTCGATGGAGTTCTGGCTCAGCTCTTCCTCGTTCTTGCGAGGGGCGTCGTAGTCAGTGGCCATGGGGTTTCACGCTCCGCTGGTGGGGGACGGCACCGGGACCGGTGCCGGCACTGCGCAGGCGGCGTCGTGGGCGGGCCACGCATCACCGGCCTGCGCCGTTGCGCGTAGATTGTGCACCATGGCCGAACCCGTGCCAAATGTTGACCGGCATGCTCGCCCAGGGCGGATTCGCGCGGGCGCGCGCCCCTCGCCCGGGCCGTGGTCTGCGGCCCGGCGGCTAGGATCGGGGCATGCCCGGCCGGGCGTCCGCATGCCCGGTGACCAGAACACGATGTGGGAGGGACCACCGCCATGGCAGAGCTGCGACTGACCGGACCCACCGAGGACGGCGACGCGCTGCGCCTGTCGGGGCCCGAGGGCGAGGAGCACACGCTCCCCCTCTCCCCCTATCTGCGCCGGCTGGTCATCGAGGGCGCCGCGCCCGAGGACGGGCGACCGGCCGAGGACGGCCCCGCGGCCTGGCACGACATGACGGAGATGGACGTCCCCGGGGCGGACGACGAGGACGCCGAGGGACCGGTGGACGCGGCGACGCACGCCGACGATGCCGCGGAGGAGGACGAGCGGGCTCCCGAGGCGCCCTCCGGCCCGGCCCGGCCGGACGAGGACCTCGCGCTCACCCCGCGGATCGACCCGCGGCCCGTGGCCGACGACTCGACCGCGGACGGACCGACCCCGGCGCCGCTGACCGACCAGGAGTCCGTCAAGGCCGCCGCGACCCAGGAGGCCGTGCCCCTCACCCCCCGGGAGATCCAGCAGCGCATCCGTGCGGGCGCCTCCGTGGAGCAGGTGGCCCGGGAGAGCGGGAACGCGTTCTCGCGCATCCGCACCTACGGTCACCCCGTCTTGGCCGAGCGCGACTGGATCGCCCGGCAGGCCCGCGCCGTCGAGGTCTGGGTCGGCGGGCCCGACCTCTACTCGGACCTCGTCCAGGACGGCGGCCCCACGACGCTCGGTGAGCTCGCCGCGCACCGGCTCGCCGAGCTGGGCGTGGACGAGGCGAGCCTCGAGTGGGACGCGTGGCGCGAGGACCAGGCCGGCTGGACCGTGGCCGCCCGGTTCGCCGTGTCCGGTGCGGGGAGTCTGCCCACCCGCGAGGAGCCGCCGGCGCTCTGGACGTTCCGCCCGGCCGGACGCCACCTCGAACCCGAGAACGCCTGGGCCCGCGCCCTGTCCGAGGCGGAGGCCTGGGACCTGGTCCCCCGCGCCCCCGCGGCCGAACCGGTGACGGACGACGTGGACGCCGAGGACGCCGTGACCCCCGCGGGTGCGCACTCCCCGGCCGCCGACCGCGACGCCGATCTGCTGGAGATCCTGCGGGTGCGCCGGGGTCAGCGTGTGGGCGCGGACCTGGAGTCGGACGACACGCTCGCGCACCTGATCGCCCGCGAGCACCAGGACCGGAGTCGGCGCGAGGCCGCCCAGGCGCCCGAGCCGCTCGCCCCGGTCGACGCCGAGGGGGCCCTGACGACCGCCGACGACGCCCCGGGCATCGACGAGCCGGAACCGGCCGCCGAGACCGACCGCGCCGAGGACACTGCCGCAGACGTCGCGGACGCGGAGGTCGCGGACGCGGGTGTCGAGGACGAGGGGGCGGAGCCCGCGCCTCGCGAGCGTGCCGCGCGCCCTGCCATGCCGGCCGTCACGCCGCGCCCCCGGGCCCGCTCGGCCGCTCGCCGCGCGTCCGTGCCCAGCTGGGACGAGATCGTCTTCGGCCGCAAGGGCGACTGACCCCGGCCCGGCCCCGGCCGCGGGGCGGGCTCAGCGGTGCCAGGTGAGCAGCGGGACCTCCCGCTCGGCGCGCGTGGGCGCGCCGTGCTGGCCCACCATCTCGAAGGCGTGCGGGGGCACCCGCCGGCCGTCGTAGAGGGCAAGATCCCCGTGCACGGCGACGAGCAGATCCCCGATGCGGGCACGGACCCGGTCCTCGACGACGGCGCCGAACCAGCCGGCGTCGACGGCCTCGTCCCGCGTGAGCACCCACGCGTGCGCCCCGTAGCGCTCGGCCCAGGTGCGCCGCACCCTCTCGCGCACGTCCGGACCCGCGTCGGATCGGAAGTGCAGCTGCACGAGGCGGGGCTCCCCCGCGGTGTGCGCGATCCCCTCGAGCAGCGCGGGGTCGGCGAGCTCCCCGGCCTCGTCCAGGGCGGCGTAGTCCACGCGGCGCGACGGCGGCACGTCGACCATGCCGTGGTCGCCGGTGGCGAGCACCACCGTCCCGGCGGGCACGCGGTCCACCAGGCGCCGCACCGCCGCGTCGATCTCCTCGAGGGCGTGCAGCCACCGGTCCGAGCCCACGCCGTCCCGGTGGCCGGCCTTGTCCAGCTCGTTGACGTAGAAGTAGACGAGCGTGGGCACGCGGGCGTCCTTCAGCACGCGTTCGACGGCCTGGGCGCGGGCGATCAGGGCGCGGCCGGCCACGAACCGGCCGCCACGCAGCCCCGCCCGTGTCAGGGCCGAACGCTCGAAGGCGGGCAGCGAGACCGTGACGGCGTCCACGCCGGCCGCGGCGGCGCGCTCGAACACGGTGGGCTTCGGCTGCCACCCCACCGGGTCGGTGGCCTCGTCCCAGCCGCCCAGCTGGTTGATCACCACGTCCCGGTCCGGGTCGAGCACGTCGTAGCCGGCCACGCCGTGCTCCCCGACGTCCAGCCCGGTGCCCAGGCTCGTGAGGGACGCGGCCGTCGTGGTGGGCACGGCCGCCTCGAGGACGCGGCCGCCGTCGGCCATCGCCGAGCGCAGCGTGGGGGCGTGGCCGCCGAAGCGCTTCAGGAGGGACCGTCCGAGGCCGTCCACCAGGGCGACGACCACGCGGCGGCCCGCCGGGACCGCGAGCGCGTTCTCACAGCCCGGGACACCGAGGGCGGCCGCGGCGGAGGTCAGGACGGAGCGCAGGGCACGGTCGGCGGGGACCACGCCGTCGGGGAGGGCGGGCCCCGTCACGTGGTGGCCGCCAGGTGGGCGCGGCGCAGGGCCCGGGCGAAGGCCAGGGCGCCGTCGACGGCCCCCTGCCCGTCGGCGTCGGCGGCGACGCGGATCACGAGGTCCTCGCGGGTGGCGGTGCCGGTGTAGCCGTGGTCGAGGTCGCACTGGGGGTCGGCGCAGCCGGCGGGCTGCAGGTCCAGTCGCTGGCCTCCGGCCCACATCAGCCCGAGGGTCATCTCGGCCACGGGGTCGGACGGCCGGAAGCGGGCGGGGTCGGCGTGGCCGGTGGTCAGGACCACGGAGCCGAGGGCGCGGACCGGGACCATCTCGGTGGAGACCTGGGCGAGGACCGCCTGGCCGGCCGGGTCGGCGGCGTGGTCGTCGAGGTGGACGGCCAGCAGGGTGTCCCCGGCGAGCACGAGGGCCGTGATGTGCCGGTGGATCTCCTCGTAGTCGAAGTGCGTGTCCACGTGGACGAGGTGCGCGTCCGGGGTGCGGCCTTCGAGCTCGAGGGCGATGGCGTGCGCCACGAGGTCCGGGTAGAAGCCGGCGCGGACGAGTGAGGCGTCGAGGCCGCCGCTGCCGTCCAGGGTGCGGGCCTCGCGCTGCCGGCCCTCGGCCTCGGGGGCGTCGGGGCGGTGGTCGGGACGGCCTGGCTCGTGACTCCTGCGGAACGGGCTCATGTCCCCCATGCTACGGGTCCGGCGCCGGGCCGTCCGGGCCCGCTGTGGACGGCCCGGTCAGCGGCCGCGCAACGCGCGCCGGGCCGAGTCGGTGCGGCGGGCCGCGTTGGCGACGTGCACCTCGGCCTGCAGCACCGTCACGCCCTCGGGGGCGGCCAGCACGGGCGCGAAGCGCAGGCGGGCGACCTGCGGCAGGTCGTCCTTGAGGACGCTGACGCGGCCCACGAGGTCCTCCAGCGCGGCGAGGTCGACGGAGGGCACCCCGCCGGTGCCGCGCAGCTTCACGGCGGCGCGGGGGGCGCGGACCATGCGGGCCACGTCCCGGTCCGTGAGCGGGGGCACGCGGTGCACCCAGTCCCCCAGCAGGTCCGTGGCGTCGCCGGCGATGCCGAAGGAGACCACGGGGCCCAGCAGCGGGTCCTCGAGCGCCGTGAGCATGCAGGCCTGGCCGGCGGGGGCCATGGCCTGGACCTCGAGCTCGCGCACGCCGAACGGCGCGAGCAGACGGCGCATGTGCTCGACGTTGCGGCGCAGGGAATCGGCGTCCACCACGTTCAGGCGGACGCCGCCCAGGTCGAGTCGGTGCCGCAGGTGGGGGTCCACGGCCTTGAGCGCCACGGGGAAGCCGAGCCGCTCGGCGGCCGCCACGGCCTCGTCGGCGGTCTCGAACCGGGCCGAGGGCAGCACGGTGATCCCGTAGTGGCCCAGCAGCGTCTCGGTCTCCTCGTCGGAGAGCCGGACGAGTTCGGTGCCCTCGGCACGCGCGGCGGCCGCCTCCACGAGCTCCTCGGCCTCGTGCGGGTGCAGGCCGGTCGGCTCGAGCGGCTCGCCGACCTCCTGGCGGCGCCAGTGGACGTAGTCCGCGAGCGCGCCGAGCACGGTCATGGCCTGCTGCGGCGACGGGTAGAAGGGCAGGCCGGGCTGCAGGGAGCCGGGCTCGGCGTCGTCACCCACGGGCCCGGTGGCGCCGAGCGTGGCGCCGCGGTAGCGCGGGGAGACGACGTCGGTCAGGCAGCCGAGCACGGGGATGCGGGCGTCCCGGGTCGCGTCCGCGAGGGCGTGGGCCAGCCGCTCCGGCTCGTCGTCCGCCTGGTGCAGGCCGAGGCGGGCCAGCACCACGACGGCGTCGGCCTGCTCGTGGCGGACGGCGTCCCGGACGGCGGAGACCAGCGTCTCGGCGGGCGGGGCGATGCCCTGTTCGCTGCCGACGAGGCCGACGGTGGCCGTGACCTCCAGCCCGGCCTCGGCCGCGGCGTCGCGGCCCAGCCGGTCCAGGGCGAGCGAGTCGGCCACGAGGACGACGCGGTGGCCCGTGGGCAGCGGCTGGCTGGCCACGGCCATGAGGATGTCGAGCATGGCCTCGTGCGTGTGGGCCTCGAGCACGCCGGTCTGGTCGAGCATCGAGTCCACGGCGCCCTCGGGGGCCTGGGTGGTGCGGGTCTCGTGGCCCGGGGGCAGGAAGCGCCCGGTGACGTCGGAGCGGACCACCACGACGGGCTTGGTGCGGGAGAGCCGCCGGGCGATGCGGGAGAACTTGCGCGGGTTGCCGAACGACTCGAGGTACACGCCGACGGCGGCGGTGTGGGGGTCCGCCTCGAAGAACTGCATGGCGTCGTTGCCCGAGACGTCCGCACGGTTGCCGGCGCTGATCGAGGTGGAGATCCCCACCCCGCGGCGCTTGACGCCGGCGGAGACCATGGCGCCGACGGCGCCGGACTGGCTGAACAGGCCGACGGGGCCGCGCTGGGCCAGGCCCGGGGACGGGGAGGCGTTGAGGCGGATCGCGGGGTCGGTGCGGACCAGGCCGGCCGAGGCCGGGCCGATCACACGCATGCCGTGGGCGCGGGCGCGGGAGACCAGGCGGCGCTGGGCCTCGAGCCCCTCGGCGCCGGCGTCGGCGTAGCCCGAGGTGAGGACCACGAGGCCCTGGGCCCCGGCCGCGGCGGCCTCGGGGATGAGGGCCTCGACCTCGTCGGCGGGCACGGCGACGACGACGAGGTCGACCGGCTCGCCGATGTCGGCCAGGGAGCGGTGGGCGGTGAGGCCCTGGACGTCCTCGGCGGCGCGGTTCACGGCGTGGACGGCTCCCGTGAAGCCCGCCTCGAGGACGTGGCGCAGCACGAGCGAGCCGACGGCCTGCGGATCGCGGGAGGCGCCGACGACGGCCACGGACGCGGGCTCGACCAGCTCGGCGACGCTGCGGGACTCGGCGCGGTGCTCGCGGGACTCGACGACGGCGCGCCACCGGGCGGTGGGGTCGATGGGGAACTCGACGGCCACGACGCCGTCCTCGAACCGGCGGGTCACCTCGAAGCCGGACTCCTGGAACACCGAGAGCATCTTGCGGTTCTCGGGCAGGACCTCGGCGGTGAAGCGGCGGATGCCGTTCTCGCGGGCGGCCACGGCCAGGTGCTCCATGAGGATGGAGCCCAGCCCGCGGCCCTGCGCGGCGTCGGAGATGTTGAAGGCGACCTCCGCGGCGTCGGAGTCCCCGTAGCGGTCGTAGCGGCCCACGCCCAGCAGGCGGCCGCCCCGGGTGATCACGAACGCCACCCGGTCCCGGTGGTCCACGTGGGTGAACCGGTCCAGGTCCTTGGCGCTCAGCTCGGACTTGTACGTGAAGTAGCGCAGGTAGATGGAGTTCTCGGACTGCCCGGCGTGCATGCGCTGCAGCTCGGCGGCGTCCTCGGGCGAGATGGGCCGCAGGTGGGCCGTCGCACCGTCACGGAGCACCACATCGGCCTCCCAGTGGGAGGGATATCCGCGGACGGCTTCGGTCTCACCCATAGGATCACTGTAGACAATCCCCGACGCCGTGAGGACTCCCCGACCACCATGATGGCCCGTTCATCCCGTTCCCGCCCCGCCGAGCAGGACGCCCCGCGCCCGCTGCCGCTGGAGCAGGAGAACATCGTCGACGTCGACGTCTCCGAGGAGATGGAGGCGTCCTTCCTCGAGTACGCCTACTCGGTGATCTACTCGCGCGCCCTGCCGGACGCGCGCGACGGCCTCAAGCCGGTGCAGCGGCGCATCCTCTACATGATGGCCCGCATGGGCCTGCGCCCGGACCGCGGCCATGTGAAGTCCGCCCGGGTGGTAGGCGAGGTGATGGGCAAGCTGCACCCCCACGGCGACGCCGCGATCTACGACGCGATGGTCCGCCTCGCCCAGCCGTTCTCCCTGCGTCTGCCCGTGGTGGACGGGCACGGCAACTTCGGCTCGCTCGACGACGGCCCCGCGGCCCCGCGCTACACGGAGGCCCGCATGGCCCCGGCCGCCCTGGCGCTCACCGCGGACCTCGACGAGGGCACCGTGGACTTCGTCCCCAACTACGACAACCAGCTCCAGCAGCCGGCCGTGCTGCCCGCCGCCTACCCCAACCTGCTTGTCAACGGCACCACCGGCATCGCCGTCGGCATGGCCACGAACATGGCCCCGCACAACCTGCGCGAGGTCGTGGCGGGCGCGCGCCACCTGCTCGCGGACCCCGAGGCGGACCTCGAGGCGATCATGGCCCACATCCCCGGCCCCGACCTCCCCTCGGGCGGCCGGATCGTGGGGCTCGACGGCGTCCGCGACGCCTACGCGACCGGCCGCGGCACGTTCCGCATGCGAGCCGCTGTCGCCGTGGAGCAGGTCTCCGCGCGTCGCACCGGCCTGGTCGTCACCGAGCTGCCGTACGGCGTGGGCCCCGAGAAGGTCATCGAGCGGATCAAGGCCGGCGTCGACGCGAAGAAGCTCAGCGGCATCGCCGACGTCGTGGACCTGACGGACCGCAAGAACGGGCTGCGCCTGCAGATCGAGCTCAAGTCCGGGTTCAACCCCCAGGCCGTGCTGGCCGCCCTGTACCGGCACACCCCGCTCGAGGAGACGTTCGGGATCAACAACGTCGCGCTCGTCGACGGGCAGCCGCAGACCCTGGGCCTGCTGCCCCTGCTGCGGGTCTACGTGGACCACCGTCTGGACGTGGTGCGGCGCCGCACGGGGCACCGCCTCGGCAAGCACCGCGATCGTCTCCACCTCGTCGAGGGCCTGCTGCTGGCGCTCGTGGACATCGACGAGGTCATCGAGATCATCCGTTCCTCGGACGACACCGCGGCCGCGCGCACCCGCCTCATGGGCGTCTTCGACCTCACCCAGGTGCAGGCCGACCACATCCTGGAGCTGCGGCTGCGCCAGCTGACGAAGTTCTCCCGCATCGAGCTGGAGGCCGAGCGCGACGAGCTGCAGGCCGCGATCGCCGAGCTCGAGGCGATCCTCGCCTCCGACGCGCGGCTGCGCGAGGTGGTCTCGGCCGAGCTGCAGGCCGTGGCCGACGAGCACGGCGACGACCGGCGCACGGTCCTGCTCGAGGCCGAGACCGCCGCGGCCCCCGCCGCCGGGCCCGCACCGTCCGGGCCCACCCCCGCCGGCGCCGCGGAGGCCGGGGCGGACCTGATGGTCCCCGACACGGCGTGCTGGGCCCTGCTCTCCACCTCCGGACGCCTGCTGCGCACCGCGGACCGCACGCCGATCGCCCCGCAGGGCCGGCGCCGCAAGCACGACGCCTTCACCTCCGTGGTCCCGACGACGGCCCGCGGCGAGATCGGGGCCCTCACCTCCGCCGGCGCGCTGCACCGCCTCCAGGCGGTCGACCTGCCGGCGGCCGGCGAGCCGTCCGCGGCCCCCGCGATGACCGCGGCCGTCCCCGTCGCGGAGCTGGTGCCCCTGGCCAAGGGCGAGACGCTCGTGGCCCTGGTCCCCCTGGACGCCGTCCTGGCGCTGGGCACCGCCCACGGGGTCGTCAAGCGCGTCCGGCCGGAATGGCCCCTGAACCGCCAGGTCGTCGACGCCGTCGCCCTGAAGGACGGCGACGCGGTGGTCGGCGCCGCCCCCGCCCCGGACGAGGCCGACCAGCTCGTCTTCCTCACCCGCACCGGCCAGCTGCTGCGCTACGCCGCCTCCGCCGTGCGCCCCCAGGGCCCGGCCGGCGGCGGTGTCGCGGGCATCCGGCTGGCCGCCGGGGACACGGTGCTCGCGTTCGGGGTGGCCCCCGCCGCCTCCCTCACCGAGACCGGTGCGGACGCCGCGGCCCACCCGCGGCCCGCCGTCGTGGTGACCGTGACGGACGGCGAGGCGGACGTGCTCGGCTCCGCCCCGGGCTCCGTCAAGGTCACCCCGCTCGGGGAGTATCCGGCCAAGGGCCGCGGCACCGGCGGCGTGCGCGCCCACCGGCTGCTCAAGGGCGAGAGCGGCCTCGAGCTCGGCTGGATCGGCGCCGCGCCCGCGCTCGCGGCCTCCCGGGCCGGCGTGGCCCGCGCGCTGCCGATCGAGTATGGGCGCCGGGACGGCTCGGGCGTGCCCGTGGACCAGCGCATCGAGGCCGTCGGCGCCGGCGCCTCCCCCGAACTCGTCTCGGCCCCGCCCGCCGAGGACGACGCCGTGGCCGTGTCCGCGGACTGTCCCGGCCGAGGCGACCCTGTTCGCCTCGGGCCGATCGACGCCTCCGATGGGCGCCTCACCCGACCCCTCCGATACAGTGGGCTGTCGTCTCACCGCAGGTGAGCGCCCCCTCCCCCGACCCCCCGCAGATTGGTCCTGGTGACGAACGTGTCCGGCAACGCCAGCTACGAGTACTCCCGCGCCGCCCTCCTGGCGGTCACCGAGGTGGAGGCCCCCGTCGAAGTCACCTCGCAGGACCTCGACGACCAGCTGGCGGAGGTGCTCACCCGCCTGCGCCTGCCCGGCTCCCTCCTGGAGCGGGTGGCCGGTGTGCGCAGCCGACGGAACTGGGACGAGACCGAGGACTTCCAGGAGGCCGCCGCGCGCGCCGGCGTCGCGGCCCTGGAGCAGGCCGGCGTCCCGCGGGAGCGGGTGGGCCTGCTCGTGAACACGTCGGTGACCCGGGCCACGCTCGAGCCCTCCGTGGCCGTGCGGATCCACCACCTCATGGGGCTGCCGACCTCGGCGACCAACTTCGACATCACGAACGCGTGCCTCGGGTTCGTCAACGGCCTCATGCTCGCCTCCACCCTCGTGGACGCCGGCCAGATCGACTACGCGGTCGTGGTCGCCGCGGAGGACGCCTCGAAGGTGCAGGCCGCCACCGTGGCCAACCTGCACGCCGAGACCACGCACCGCGGCAACTTCATGGAGCAGTTCGCGTCCCTGACGCTGGGCTCCGGGGCCGCCGCCGCCGTCGTCGGCCGCATCGAGGACCACCCGGACGCCCATCGGATCGTCCGCGGGATCACCCGCGCCGGCACCGACCACCACGGCCTGTGCGTGGGCGACCACCACGGCATGTACACCGACTCCACCGCCCTGCTCAAGGACGGTCTCGAGCTCGTGATGGACGCGTGGCACGACGTCCCGGCGGAGTGGGCGTGGCCGGAGGCCGACCGGTTCATCACGCACCAGGTCTCGCAGATGCACACCGACGCGATCGCGGAGTCCGCCCACCTGGACCCGGCGCGCATCCCGACGACGTTCCCCACGCTGGGCAACGTCGGCCCGGCGTCGTTGCCCATCACCCTCGTGCGGGAGATGGACGCCCTGGAGGACGGGGACACGGTGGTCTGCCTGGGCGTGGGCTCGGGTCTGAACACCGCGATGCTCGAGATCGAATGGTGAGCTGAAGGAGCCAGAGCCATGCCCCAGATCCCCGCCGCCCCCGCCGCCCTGCCGCCGGCCGACCGACTGCCCGGCTGGGACCCGGCGTGGTCCCGCCTCGTGGAGATCCGCTCCGCCGCGGACCCGGAGGGGACCGTGCGGACGCTGCACGTGGCGGACACCGGTCCCGTGCTCGCGGCGGCCGGGGCGGAGATCGTCGGCACGATCGTGGCGGTGCACGGCAACCCGACGTGGTCCTGGCTGTGGCGGTCCCTGCTCGCGGAGACCGTGCGCCGGGCACGCCGGGGCATGGCCGCGTGGCGCGTCGTGGCGCCGGACCAGCTGGACATGGGCTTCTCCGAGCGCCTCGCGCACGCGGGCTCCCCGTCCGCCGCGTCGATGGGCCGTGCCGGCGACACCTACCGCACGCTGGGCGGCCGCATCGACGACCTGGACGCCCTGCTGGCGGCTCTCGGGCTGCGCGACCTGGCAGCCACCGGCCACCCGCTGATCACGCTCGGCCACGACTGGGGCGGCGTCGTGTCCCTCGGCTGGGCGGCGCGTCATCCGGAGCTGGTGGCCGGCGTCGCGACCCTGAACACCGCGGTCCACCAGCCCGAGGGGGCGCCGATCCCCGCCCCGCTGCAGGCCGCCCTCGCCGGGCCCGTCCTGCCGGCCTCCACCGTCACCACGGACGCCTTCCTCTCCGTGACGACCTCCCTCGCCACCCCGGCCCTCGACCGCGAGACCCGGGCCGCCTACCACCTGCCCTACGACACGGCGGCCCGACGCGGCGGCGTCGGCGGCTTCGTCGCGGACATCCCGGCCGACCCCGGCCACGGCAGCCATCCCGAACTGCAGCGGGTGGGCGAGGACCTCGCCGCCCTGGGCCGCACCGACGTGCCCGCCCTCATCCTGTGGGGCGCCGACGACCCGGTCTTCCTGGACCGCTACCTCGACGACCTCCGCGACCGCCTGCCCCACGCGCGCGTGCACCGTTACGAGCGGGCGGGGCACCTGCTCGTGGACGACCGCGACATCACCGCGCCCCTGCTGCAGTGGGCCCAGCTGCTGCGCGGCGGCCAGCTCTCCGACCCCGCCTCGGGGCTGCCGGGCCCCGTCCCGCACGCCACCGCCGACGCGGCCGCCGACCCGGGCCTGGAGGTGGACCTCGGGGAGGAGCCCGGAGCCCGCGAGCCCGGCGTGGTCCGGCTCTGGGACCACCTGCGCGACTGGGGCGCCCCCGGCTCGGACCACCGCGAGTACACCGCACTGGTGGACATGGCCGGCGCCCAGGCCGGCCGCTCGCTCGTGGGCACCGCCCGCCGCCCCGTGGCCGTCACCTGGGGCGAGCTGCAGGAGATGGTCTCGGCCATCGCCACCGGGCTGTGGGCCGCGGGCATGCGGCCGGGCGACCGGGTCGCCATGCTCGTGCCGCCGGGTCGCGACCTGTCGGCGGCCCTGTACGCCGTGCTGCGCGTGGGCGCCGTCGCCGTGGTGGCGGACCAGGGCCTCGGGGTCAAGGGCATGACCCGGGCGATGAAGTCGGCCCGCCCCCGCTGGATCATCGGCCGCACCCCCGGGCTGACGCTGGCCCGCGCCCAGTCCTGGCCGGGCACCCGGATCTCCGTGACCGAGCCGGGCGCCGCCCAGCGCCGCCTGCTCGACGTCTCCGACTCGCTCTACGCGATGGTGGACCGCCACCGCGACCCGGCCGCGGGCGACGCCGTCGACGAGCACGGCACCGTGCTGCCCGAGCCCGCCCTGGACGCGGACGCCGCGGTGCTGTTCACGTCCGGCTCCACGGGCCCGGCCAAGGGCGTCGTGTACACGCACGAGCGGCTGGGCCGCCTCGTGGCGCTGATCTCCCGCACCCTGGGCATCCGCCCGGGCGGCTCCCTGCTGGCCGGCTTCGCCCCGTTCGCGCTGCTCGGACCCGCCCTCGGCGCCGCGTCCGTCTCCCCGGACATGGATGTCACCCAGCCAGCCACCCTCACCGCGCAGAAGCTGGCCGACGCCGCGATCGCCGGGCAGTCGAGTGTGCTGTTCGCCTCCCCCGCCGCCCTGGCGAACGTGGTCGCGACCGCCGACGGCCTCGACGCGCCCCGGCGCGAGGCGCTCGACGCCGTGCGTCTCGTGCTCTCGGCCGGCGCCCCCGTGCACCCGCAGCTGATGCGTCAGGTCTCGGACCTGATGCCGAACGCCCGGGTCCACACGCCGTGGGGCATGACCGAGGGGCTGCTGCTCACGGACATCGACGGCGCCGAGGTGCAGCGCCTGCGCGCCGCCGACGACGAGGGCGTCTGCGTGGGCTCCGCGCTGCCCACGGTGTCCCTGGCCATCGCGCCGCTGCTCGAGGACGGCAGCGCCGAGGACGTCATCCTCGACCCCGCGCGGGGCCACGGCGTCCTCGGCGAGATCGTGGTCAGCGCCCCCCACCTGAAGGACCGCTACGACGCGCTCTGGCACACCGACCAGCAGAGCAAGCGCGACGGGCTGTGGCGGCGGGACGGCCGGGTATGGCACCGCACCGCCGACGTCGGCCACTTCGACGCCGAGGGCCGCGTCTGGCTCGAGGGTCGGCTCCAGCACGTGATCACCACGCCCGAGGGCCCGGTCGGTCCGGGTGGGCCCGAGAAGACCGTCGACGCGCTCGGGCCGGTGCGACGCAGCGCCGTCGTCGGCGTCGGGCCCCGGGGCACGCAGGCCGTGGTCGTCGTCGTGGAGGCGGCCGTGCCGGCCACGCGCCCGGCGCGGCGCCCGGGTCACCACCGGGACGGCCGGCCCAAGCAGGGCCTCGCCCCGACCGCGCTGGCCTCCGCCGTGCGCGCGGCCCTCGAGCCGCTGCCGGTGGCCGCGGTGCTCGTGGCCGATGAGATCCCCACGGACATCCGGCACAACTCCAAGATCGACCGCGCCCGGGTGGCCGACTGGGCGGAGGCCGTGCTCGCCGGCGGGACGGCGGGTGCGCTGTGAGCGGCTTCGGCTACGACGTCGCCCTCGACGCCGCCGGGATGCCCGACCTCGTCGAGCGCCTCGCGTCGCGCCGCGTCCTGGTGACCGGCGCCTCGGGGCTGCTGGGTGCGGGCGTCGCCCGGGTGCTCGCCGATGCCGGCAACGACGTGACCACCCTGCAGCGGCGTCCGTCGGGCGTGCCCGGTGCGCGGGACGTGCGCGGGTCCGTGACCGACCCGGCCGCCGTCGAGGAGGCCCTGACCGGCGCGGACACCGTGGTGCACGTGGCCGCGAAGGTGTCCGTGTCCGGCCCCGAGCACGAGTACGAGGCCGTGAACGTGGAGGGCACGCGCATCCTGTTGCACGCCGCACAGCGCCACGGCGTGCGACGCTTCGTCCACGTCTCCTCCCCCTCCGTGGCGCACGCCGGCGACTCCATCGTCGGCGAGGGCGCCGGAGCCGCCAGCCCCGAGCACGCGCGCGGACCCTACGCGCGCACGAAGGCGGCCGGCGAGCGACTGGCCCTGGCCGCCGACCGCGACGACTTCCGCGTCCTGGTGCTGCGCCCCCACCTGATGTGGGGGCCCGGGGACCTGCAGCTCACCGACCGGATCGTGCAGCGCGCGCGGGCCGGGCGAATGCCCGTGCTCGGCACGGGCGCTCCCCTGGTCGACACGCTGTACACGGCCAACGCCGTCGAGGCCGTGGTGGCGGCTGTGTCCGCGGCCGACGTGCACCACGGCGAGGCCCTCGTGGTCACCAACGGCGAGCCGCGACCGGTCGGCGAGCTGATCCGCCAGATCGCGCTGGCGGGCGGCGCCGCGGAGCCCGAACGCCGCGTCCCGGCGGGCCTGGCCCGGCGCGCCGGCGCCCTGATCGAGCGGGCGTGGGAGCGGGATCTGTTCGGGCTGCGGTCCCGGGGCGTGGGCTCCGACGACGGCGAGCCGCCGCTGACCGAGTTCCTCGCCGAGCAGCTCTCGACCGCCCACTGGTTCGACCAGCGTCGCACCCGTGAGGTCCTCGCGTGGACGCCGACCGTGAGCATCGACGAGGGCCTGCACCGCGTCGCGGCGTACTACCGCGACCGCTGACGTCCGCCGCGGTTGGCACGGGCGCCCGCCCAGGGCTTTCGTTCGGGAAACGGCGCGGGTCACGCCGCTTTCGTTCGGGAAACGGCGCGGGTCACGCCGCTTTCGTTCGGAGAACGGCGGCGGCCGCAGCGTCGTGCCGGGGGCCTGCGGCGCCGTCGTCTCGGTGCCCGCCGTTTCCCGAACGACGACGCTCCTGGGGCCGCCGTTTCCCGAACGAAAGTGGGGGGTCAGGCGTCGATGCGCTCGCGGTCCAGCTCGTCGGCATGGGAGACGATGAAGTCCTTGCGCGGGGCCACCGCGGAGCCCATGAGCAGGTCGAAGACGCGCTCGGCGGCCTCCACCTCGGCGATGTTCACGCGGCGGAGCATGCGGTGGCGCGGGTCCATCGTGGTCTCGGCCAGCTGGTCGGCGTCCATCTCGCCCAGGCCCTTGTAGCGCTGGATCGGCTCGCGGTACGAGCGACCCTCCCGCTCCAGGCGGGCGAGCGTCGCGTGCAGCTCCTGCTCCGAGTACGTGTAGATGACCTCGCGTTCCTTCACGCCGCGGGTCACCGCCTCGATCCGGTGCAGCGGCGGGACGGCCGCGTACACGCGCCCGGCCTCGACCATGGGCCGCATGTAGCGGAAGAAGAGCGTCAGCAGGAGGGTGCGGATGTGGGCACCGTCCACGTCCGCGTCCGTCATCAGCACGACCTTGCCGTAGCGGGCCGCGTCCAGGTCGAAGCTGCGCCCCGCGCCGCCCCCGACGACCTGGATCAGCGCCGCGCACTCGGCATTGGCCAGGATGTCCGAGACGGAGGCCTTCTGCACGTTCAGGATCTTGCCCCGGATCGGCAGCAGGGCCTGGAAGTCGGAGGACCGGGCCAGCTTGGCGGTGCCGAGCGCCGAGTCGCCCTCGACGATGAACAGCTCCGAGGAGGCGACGTCGTTGCTGCGGCAGTCCGCCAGCTTGGCCGGCATCGTCGAGGTCTCCAGGGCGTTCTTGCGCCGCTGGTTCTCCTTGTGGGTGCGCGCGGAGATGCGCGACTTCATCTCCGCGACGACCTTCTCCAGCAGCGTGTGCACCTGCTGCTTCTGGGCGCGGGCCGTGGAGGTGAGGCGGGCGGTCAGCTGCTTCTCCACCACCTGGGAGACGATCCGCCGCACCGCGGAGGTGCCGAGGATCTCCTTGGTCTGTCCCTCGAACTGCGGCTCGGCGAGCCGCACCGTCAGGACAGCGGTCATGCCGGCCAGCACGTCGTCCTTCTCCACCTTGTCCGACCCGGCCTTGAGCCGGCGCGCGTTGGCCTCGACCTGGGCGCGGAACACCTTCAGCAGTGCCGCCTCGAACCCGGACTGGTGGGTGCCCCCCTTGGGCGTGGCGATGATGTTCACGAAGGACCGGAAGACGGTGCCGTAGCCGACGTCCCAGCGCAGGGCGACGTCCACCTCGCACGTGCGCTGCACATCCTGCATGGAGGTGCGCCCGTCCTCGCCGAGCACCGGGACCCGCTCCTTGAAGGTGCCGGAGCCCTGGATCCGCCACACGTCCGTCACCGGGGTGGCGGGCGTGAGGTGCTCCACGAACTCGGAGATGCCGCCGTCGTACTGGAAGACCTCCTCGACCGGGCCGTCGGCGCCGGGCGTGCCGGGTCGGCGGCGCAGGTCCTTGACCGTGATCCGCAGGCCCGGGATCAGGTAGGCGGTCTGGCGCGCCCGCGCCTGGAGCTCCTCGGCGGAGAACGTCGCGTCCTTCACGAAGATCTGCTCGTCCGCCCAGTAGCGCACGCGCGTGCCGGTCTGCCCACGTTTGGCCTTCCCGACGACGTCCAGCGGCGAGGCGTCCGTGGACGGCTCGAACGGGGCGTCCGGCGACGGGCGCGACCCGTCCTGGAAGCGGCCCGGCTCCCCGCGCCGGAACGACATCTGATGGACCTTGCCCCCGCGCAGCACCTGCACGTCCAGGCGCGAGGACAGGGCGTTGACCACCGACGCGCCCACGCCGTGCAGGCCACCCGAGGCGGCGTAGGAACCGCCGCCGAACTTGCCGCCGGCGTGGAGCTTGGTGAACACCACCTCGACGCCGGACAGGCCGGTGCGCGGCTCCACGTCCACGGGGATGCCGCGCCCGTTGTCCTCGACCTCGACGGAGCCGTCCGGATGCAGGGTGATCTCGATCGACTGCCCGAAGCCGGCCAGGGCCTCGTCCACCGAGTTGTCGATGATCTCCCAGAGGCAGTGCATGAGGCCGCGGGAATCGGTGGAGCCGATGTACATGCCCGGCCGCTTGCGGACGGCCTCGAGCCCCTCCAGCACGGAGAGGTGGCGGGCGTTGTACTCGGTGTTCGCGGGCACGGGGGCGGGCCTTTCGGTGGACGACAGCGGCCGGTCCAGCCTACTCCGCGGGCCGGACACGCCGGGCTCCGCGCCGGACGTCGCGGGCCGCCCGGCTGGGCTCCTCGCGTACGCGGGTGGCGAAACGCGGGTGGAGGGCGGGCGCGCGGGGAAGTTCCCTGCCATCCTTGCTGTTCCATGGGACAAGAGGAGGACCGGCCCGCCCCACCGGCGTCGTCGCCCTCCAGCCCCGAGAGACCCGAGGAGGACACCATGTCCATCACCGCTGTGGCCGAGCCGGCCGCCCTCACCCGTTCCGACCGCTGCGACCGCTGCGGCGCGCAGGCCTACGTCCGCGCCGTGCTGCACTCCGGCGGTGCCCTCCAGTTCTGCGCCCACCACGCACGCGCCGTCGAGGACGCGCTGCGTCCCCAGGCCGCGCTGTGGCAGGACGAGACGGACCGCCTCACCGCCGGCGCCTGACGCGCCCGGCATGACGAAGGGCCGGACCCCCGCGGGGGTCCGGCCCTTCGTCATGCCGCTCCGACTCAGTCCAGGTAGTCCCGGAGCACCTGCGAGCGGGAGGGGTGACGCAGCTTGGACATGGTCTTCGACTCGATCTGGCGGATCCGCTCGCGCGTCACGCCGTAGACCTTGCCGATCTCATCCAGCGTCTTGGGCTGGCCGTCGGTCAGGCCGAAGCGCATGGCGACGACGCCGGCCTCGCGCTCGGAGAGCGTGTCCAGCACCGAGTGCAGCTGCTCCTGGAGCAGCGTGAAGGAGACGGCGTCCGCGGGCACGACCGCCTCGGAGTCCTCGATCAGGTCGCCGAACTCGGAGTCGCCGTCCTCGCCGAGCGGGGTGTGCAGGGAGATGGGCTCGCGGCCGTACTTCTGCACCTCCACGACCTTCTCCGGGGTCATGTCCAGCTCCTTGGCCAGCTCCTCCGGGGTGGGCTCGCGGCCGAGGTCCTGGAGCATCTGCCGCTGCACGCGGGCCAGCTTGTTGATGACCTCCACCATGTGCACCGGGATGCGGATGGTGCGGGCCTGGTCCGCCATGGCGCGGGTGATGGCCTGACGGATCCACCACGTGGCATACGTGGAGAACTTGAAGCCCTTGGTGTAGTCGAACTTCTCGACGGCGCGGATCAGGCCGAGGTTGCCCTCCTGGATGAGGTCCAGGAACAGCATGCCGCGGCCGGTGTAGCGCTTGGCCAGGGAGACCACCAGACGCAGGTTGGCCTCGAGCAGGTGGTTCTTGGCCTTGCGCCCGTCCGCGATGATCAGCTGGATGTCCCGGCGCTCGCGGTAGTCGTCGGAGGCCTCGTGCTGCACGACGTGCTCGGCGTAGAGGCCGGCCTCGATGCGCATGGCCAGGTCCACCTCCTGCTCGGCGTTGAGCAGGGCGACCTTGCCGATCTGCTTCAGGTAGTCCTTCACCGGGTCCGCCGTGGCGCCCGCCACGACCACCTGCTGCACCGGGGCGTCGTCCTCGGAGTCGTCCATGACGAACGCGCCCTTGGACTGGGCCACCTTCTGGCCTGTGGCGGCCGTCGTGCCGGTCACGGCCTCCGCGTCCATCGCCGGACGCTCCGGAGCGTCCGAGCCGTCCGCGTCCTCATCATCAGAGTCTTCGGTGGCGGTCTCGTCCGCCACCACGTCCTCCTCGACGGCGTCCGCGGCCTCGGTGCGCTCGCGCGCCTGGACGAGCTCCTCGTCGTCCTCGGCCTGCTCGGCGGAGGCGGCGGACGCGGTGGCCTTCTTGCCCCCGGTCGTGGCGGTCTTCTTCGCGGCGGTGGTCTTGGCCGTGGCGGTGGTCTTGGCCGCGGTGGGCTTCCGGGTCGCCTTCTTCTTGGCCGTCGGCGTGGCAGCGGTCTTGGTCGCCGCCGACTTCGTCGCGGTCGTCCGCGTCGTGGCGCCCTTGGTCGTGGCGCTCTTCGTGGCTGCCGACTTCTTGGCTGCCGTGGAGCGGGTGCGCGTGGTCGTGGCCTCGGAGGCAGTGGTCTCCTTGCCGTCCTGCACACCGCTGGTCGTCGAAGTGGTCACTCGAGGCCTTTCCGTCTCGTCCGCGGCCACCCGCGGATCCTTGCAGTCCATAGACACGTGACCCTGTCAAGTCGCGGCCTCGGACGACCGACGTCGTCCGGGCCCGCCGACTGCAGGGTCCGTGAGTGCCAACGACGGCTGAGACCGATCTATTCCGCACCCGGGAAACGGGCTGCGGTCGGCCGTGCCGTCGTGAAGCCGCATCATTCTCTCATGGGCGGCCACCGTCGGGCCGCCACGCGGTGGCCGGGTCGGTCGCCCAGCCTGCGACGCACCCCGCGGCCACGATGCGTCGCAGGACGGAGACGAACGGGTCGCCGGGACTCAGCGCCGCCGCCGCGGTCAGGTGGGCGTCCGCGTCGGAGCCGTGGCCGCGGGCCCAGCCGACCCACCCGGCCAGCGCCAGGGCCTGCGCCGCCACAGCCGGCGTCGCGACGGGCACGAGCGCGCGCAGCCCCGCCCGCAGGGCGTCCAGCCGATCCCAGGCCGGCGCCCGGCCCGAGGCCGCGGTGAGGATCCGTTCCTCGTCCCCCGGATCCCCCGTGGCCGCGCCGGACGGCGCGGCGGCATGGAGCAGCAGGCCGTCGCGCCAGGCCGGACGCGTCAGCGGCGAGCCCAGCACGGCCGGTGCGGGCGCGCCGCGGTCACGAGCCGCGCCGGTCAGCACCGACTCCCACTGCGCCAGCCACGCGCGGCGTGCCGCGGGCGCGTCCTGCTCGGGAGGCCGCCACCGCGCGTCGTCGGCCCGGGCCGCCGCGGGACCGCGGCGCGGGACCGGGTCGGGCACTGCTGCACGGTCCCAGACCGAACCGCGGGTCATCAGGTGCAGGGACAGCGGCGCGGCTCGGGGGTCGAGCGGGCCCTCCTCGGCGACGCCGCTCCCCCACCAGGGGCGCGCCCGTCCCCGCGCGCACGTCCAGGCCGCGGTCAGGGGGCGACCCGCGGACGCCAGGGCGTCGTCGAGCGCCGCGGCCCAGCCGGGACGGGCGAGCGTGGCCCGGGCGCCGTCCGGCAGCGCGAGGCAGAGCGTCGCGTCCGCGGCTGCGTCCCGCCGGCACACCTCGGCCACGGCGCAGGCCCAGGCGCCGACGTCGACCTCCTCGGGAGGCAGGTCGACCCGCACCACGGCGCGCAGGCGCCCGTCGCGCAGGGTGAGGAGGACCAGGCTGCCCTCGGGCAACCGCCCGAGGGCGTGGCCGACGTAGGCGAGCAGGTCCTCCGGGCCGCGGGCCGGCAGGACGGGGACGTCGAGTGAGGTGGGGGCTTCCATGCCGCCACCCTGGCCGACCGGGCGCCCGCGGTGGGATCAGTCCCCGTCGCCGGTGGACGGACGGCCGGGTCCGTCCTCCTGTGCAGGAGCGGACCCGCCGCCGGCGTCCCGCGCGGCGAGGTACGCCTCGACGGCGGAGGCGAGTTCGTCGCCGTCGGGCAGGCCCTGCTCGGTCTCGAGCAACGACCGCTCCTGGTCCTCGGCGTTCTGGTCGTAGTTGCGCTCCAGGCCGGCGATCATCTGCTGGATCTCCCCGGACCCGGAGACCTGGCGCTCCAGCTCGGCCTCGATGTCCCGCGAGGCGTCTCGCAGGTCGTCCGAGGGCAGCATGAGCCCCATGGCGGCCCCCGCGTACTCGAGCGCGGCCACGGCCGCCTGGGGGAAGGACGCCTCGGCCACGTAGTGCGGCACATGGACGGTGTAGCCCGCCGTCGGCAGGTCCGCCTCCTCGGCGCGCAGCTCGAGCATCTGCAGCAGCCCCGCGACGATGTCCGCCTCCGGGCTCCAGGTGGACAGCCCCTCGACGGCGTCGGCGCGGGACCCGTGGGTCGTGACCCCGAGCCGCCGCGTGTGCGGCACGGGCAGCGGGGCCGCGTCGAGGAAGGTGAGCGAGTCCACCTCCCACTCCTGCGCGAGGCCGAGCACGGCCTCCGTCACCGCCTGCCACCGGAAGTCCGGCTCGGGGCCGGACAGCAGCAGGAAGGGGTGGCCGAGCAGGTCCTCGACCAGCTGCACCTCGAGCGCGGGCAGGCGCAGATCACGGTAGCGGTCCCGGTCGAACCGGAGCCGGGGACGCCGGGCGCGGTAGTCGAACATCGAGTCGACGTCGAAGGAGACGACGGTCCGATGGGTCAGGTGCTCGTGCAGCGCGGCCCGCACCTGCCGAGCGACCCGGCCCGCGTCCATGTGCCCGGTCAGGGCCACGAGCATGCCCAGGCCGGGGGGCACGGGCGCCCCCTCATGACGGGTGTACAGCGGCGCGGCGTCCTGCACGTCTCGTTCCCCTTCCGGTGGTCCGTCTGCGGGAGAGCCGTCCCCGCCGCCCGGATGGCGGCGGACGCGGATCCCTCCCTGTCCTCTGGCGTCAGTCAACCACGGCACGGCACCCTCCTATTCCGCGCCCGCGCGCCCTGGACGGGCGCGCGAGCCCTCTGGCTAGGATGACGCGGGACGGCCCGGCCCACCCCGCCGGGCGCATCCCCCACCCCCGGAAGAGAGGCCCGTCCGTGATCACCCTGGACCGCCCGACCCTGACCGCCCGCGCCCTGGAGGACTTGACCGCCTCCGCCCTCGTGGTGGGGGTGGGCACCGGCCCGGACGGCCCCGTGCTCCTGACGGACGCGCTGCCGGCCGAGGCGGCCACCGCCCTCGAGGCCTCGTTCGAGCTGCTGGGCGTGCGGGGCGCCGAGGACGAGGTCCATCGCCTGCCGGGCCTGGGCGGCGTGCCGGTGCCGCTGCTGGTCCTGGCCGGCGTCGGCGGTCTGGACGACGACGGCGAGGCCGCGGACGAGTCCCTGCGCCGCGCCGCCGGGGCTGCCGTGCGCTCCCTGGCCGGCACCGACGCCGTGGCCCTGGCCCTGCCGGCCGACACCCCGGCCCGACTGGCCGCCGTCGCCGAGGGCGCCGTCCTGGGCGCGTACGCCTTCACCGCCCAGAAGTCCGAGCGCGCCCGCGCCGAGACGGACACGTCCCGTCCCGTCCGCGAGGTCGAGGTCGTCACCCCGCTCGCCGCCGCGGACGCCGACCCCGTGCTGCGCCGGGCCGCCGTCGTGGGCGACGCGGTCTGCGCCGTGCGCGACCTGGTGAACACGGCCCCCTCGCACCTCTACCCGGCCACGTTCGCGGACGCCGTCGCGGAGGACCTCGCGGACTCGTCCGTGAGCGTGGACGTGTGGGACGAGGACCGCCTGCGCGCCGAGGGCTTCGGCGGCATCCTCGCGATCGGCCAGGGCTCCTCCCGCCCGCCGCGGCTCGTGCGCATCGAGCACGCGCCGGCCGACGCCGCCGCGCACATCGCGCTGGTGGGCAAGGGCATCACCTTCGACACGGGCGGCATCTCGCTGAAGCCCGCCGCCTCGATGATGACGATGAAGTCGGACATGGCCGGCGCCGCCACCGTCTTCGCCGTCGTGCGCGCCGCCGCGGCCCTGGACGTCCCTGTGAAGGTGACCGGCTGGCTGGCGCTGGCCGAGAACATGCCCTCGGGCACCGCCATCCGCCCGTCCGACGTCATCACGATGTACGGCGGCAAGACCGTGGAGGTCATGAACACGGACGCCGAGGGCCGCGTCGTCATGGCCGACGCCCTCGTGGCGGCCACCGACGAGCGACCCGACGCGGTGCTCGACGTGGCCACCCTCACCGGTGCCCAGCTGGTCGCCCTCGGCGTGCGCCACACGGGCGTCATGGGTGACGACGCGCTGCGCGACGAGGTCGTCGCCGCGGCCGACGCGGCCGGGGAGCTCGCGTGGGGCATGCCCCTGCCGGAGCAGCTGCGCGCCTCGCTCACTTCGCGCGTTGCGGACATCTCCAACATGGGCGACCGCTTCGGCGGCATGATGACCGCCGCCACCTTCCTGCGCGAATTCGTCGACGCCGGACGGTCGGAGGGCGACGCCGCCGCACGGACCCCCTGGGCCCACCTCGACATCGCCGGCCCCTCCTTCAACGAGTCGGCCGCGTACGGCTACACCCCGCAGGACGCCACCGGCGTGATGGTGCGGACCCTGGTGGGTCTCATCGAGGGGCGTGCCCGGTAAGGTTGGTCCCGATGTCCACCGCGTCCCCGGCCGCGCGGCCCGCCGCCGACGGCCGGGGGTGGCGGTGACGCACCACCACCACGATCCACCGACCCCAGCACCAAGGAGCAACACCGTGGCCGACAAGGCAACCGCTCAGGAATTCGACGTCCTCGTCCTCGGCGGTGGCTCCGCCGGGTACGCCGCAGCCCTGCGTTCCGTGCAGTACGGCAAGTCCGTCGCCCTCGTGGAGAAGTCCAAGGTCGGCGGCACCTGCCTGCACTGGGGCTGCATCCCCACGAAGGCCTACCTGCACGCCGCCGAGGTGGCCGATGAGACCCGCAACGCCGCCAAGTTCGGCGTCAACGCGACCCTCGAGTCCGTGGACATGGCGAAGGTGCGCGACTACAAGGACGGCATCGTCGCCGGCAAGCACAAGGGCCTGGCCGGCCTGCTGAAGATGCGCAAGGTCCAGGTCATCGAGGGCGAGGGCAAGCTCGTCTCGAAGAACGAGGTCGAGGTCGACGGCACCCGTTACACGGCGGAGAACATCGTGCTGGCCTCCGGCTCCGTGGCCAAGACCATGGGCCTGCCCATCTCCAAGAAGATCATGACCTCCACGGAGGCCCTCGAGCTGGACTACACCCCGAAGTCGGCCATCGTGCTCGGCGGCGGTGTCATCGGCTCCGAGTTCGCGTCCCTGTGGAACTCCTTCGGCGTCGACGTCACCATCATCGAGGGCCTGAAGACCCTGGTCCCCAACGAGGACCCGGCGATCATCAAGGTCCTCGAGCGCGAGTTCAAGAAGAAGGGCATCAAGACCAACCTGGGCACGTTCTTCGACAAGGTCGAGGAGACCGACTCGGGCGTCAAGGTGACCCTCGCGGACGGCAAGGAGTTCGAGGCCGAGGTCTGCCTCGTCGCCGTCGGCCGCGGCCCGAACACCGAGGGCCTCGGCTACGAGGAGCAGGGCGTCAAGATGGACCGCGGCTTCGTCCTCACCGACGAGCGTCTGCACACCGGCGTCGGCAACATCTACGCCGTGGGCGACATCGTTCCCGGTCTGCAGCTGGCGCACCGCGGCTTCCAGCAGGGCATCTTCGTGGCCGAGGAGATCGCCGGCAACAAGCCGATGGTCGTCGAGGACATCAACATCCCGAAGGTCACCTTCACCGAGCCGGAGATCATGTCCGTGGGCTACACCCAGCCCAAGGCGGAGGAGGAGTTCGGCAAGGACAACGTCGAGGTCGCCGAGTACAACCTGGCCGGCAACGGCAAGTCCTCGATCCTCGGCACCGGCGGCATCATCAAGATGATCCGCCAGAAGAACGGCCCGATCGTGGGCGTGCACGGCATCGGCAAGCGCATCGGCGAGCAGATCGGCGAGGCGCAGCTCATCGTGAACTGGGAGGCCTACCCCGAGGACGTCGCCCAGTTCGTGCACGCGCACCCCACGCAGAACGAGGCCCTGGGCGAGGCCGCCATGGCCCTGTTCGGCCACCCGCTGCACAGCTGACCCACCGCACTGACCATCCCGGGCCCGTGCGTCGGGCCCACCTCGCAACCCCGGGTGGGCGCCCCCGGCGCCCACCCCTCATGAGGAGCATCGGAACCATGTCTGAAACCGTGAACCTGCCCGCCCTGGGCGAATCCGTCACCGAGGGCACCGTGACCCGCTGGCTCAAGGCCGTCGGCGACGAGGTCGCCGTCGACGAGCCCCTGGTGGAGGTCTCCACCGACAAGGTCGACACCGAGATCCCGTCCCCCGTGGCCGGCGTGCTCGAGGAGATCCTGGTCGAGGAGGACGACACGGTCGAGGTCGGCGCCCCGCTGGCCACGATCGGCGACGGCTCCGGCGGCGGCTCCGCCGACGCGTCGGAGGACGACGCCGCGGCCGAGGAGCCCGCCGTCGAGGAGGCGCAGCAGGACGACGCCCAGCAGGAGCCCGCAGGCGAGCCGGCTCCGGAGGAGCGCGCCTCCACCGACCAGGGCTCGGACGGGGCCCCGTCGGCCGGCGGCGAGGCCTCCGAGGTCACCCTGCCCGCGCTGGGCGAGTCCGTGACCGAGGGCACCGTGACCCGCTGGCTGAAGTCCGTCGGCGACGAGGTCGAGGTCGACGAGCCGCTGCTCGAGGTCTCCACCGACAAGGTCGACACCGAGATCCCCTCCCCCGTGGCGGGCACCCTCCTGGAGATCCGTGCGGAGGAGGACGACACCGTCGAGGTGGGCGCCGTCCTCGCGCTCGTCGGCTCCGGCTCCGCCGGCGGCGGCTCCGCCCCGTCGGAGGGCTCCTCCGGTCAGGACGAGGCGTCCGCCGAGGAGATCGAGGACAAGGCGACCGAGGCCGAGGCCCCCGAGGAGACCGAGGAGGCCGCCGAGGCCGCCGGCGCCGAGAAGTCGGAGAAGACGCCCGAGGCGTCCCCGTCCGAGGAGGCCTCCCGGCGCGAGTCCGCTGAGCGCGACTCCGCGCAGGCCGAGTCCGCCGAGGCGCCCTCCGCCACCGAGCCCGGCCAGGGCTACGTGACCCCGCTGGTGCGCCGCCTGGCCCACCAGAACAACGTGGACCTGTCCACGGTCCGCGGCACGGGCGTCGGCGGCCGCATCCGCAAGCAGGACGTGCTCGCCGCCGCGCTGGCCTCGCAGGCCGCCGCGGGCGGGTCCGAGGCTCCGGCCGAGCAGGCCTCCGAGGCTGCCGCCCCGTCGTCGGCCCCGGCCGCTGCGTCCGCCCCGGCCGCGAGCTCCTCCGTGGACCCCTCGGTCCGCGGCGAGGTGGAGAAGGCGCCGCGCATCCGCCAGGTCATCGCCCAGCGCATGCGCGAGTCCCTCGACCTGTCCACCCAGCTCACCCAGGTGCACGAGGTGGACGTCACCCGCATCGTGCAGCTGCGCAAGAAGGCCAAGGCCTCCTTCCAGCAGCAGGCCGGCGTGAACCTGACGTACCTGCCGTTCATCACCAAGGCGGTCGCCGAGGCCCTCAAGCAGCACCCCAAGCTGAACGCGTCGTTCTCCGAGGACAACAAGGAGATCACCTACCACGCGTCCGAGGACATCGCGATCGCCGTGGACACGGAGAAGGGGCTGCTGGTGCCCGTCATCAAGGACGCCGGCTCCCTGAACCTGACGGGCCTCGCCCAGAAGATCGCCGACGTGGCCGAGCGCACCCGCACGAACAAGATCTCGCCGGACGAGCTCTCGGGCGGCACGTTCTCGATCACGAACATCGGCTCCGTGGGCGCGCTGTTCGACACGCCGATCATCAACCAGCCGCAGGTCGCGATCCTGGGCACCGGTGCGATCGTGAAGCGCCCCATGGTGGTGACCGACGCGGACGGCAACGACTCGATCGCCATCCGCCACATGATGTACCTGTCCCTGACCTACGACCACCGCCTGGTGGACGGGGCCGACGCGGGCCGCTTCCTGACGACGCTGCGTCAGCGTCTCGAGGGCGGCGAGTTCGCCAACGAGCTGGGTCTCTGACGGAAAGGGAGAAGGACTGTGGATATCCTGCACAGCATCCTGGTGGCCGTGCACATCGTGTCCGCCGCAGCGATCGTGGGCGGTTGGTTCGCGCACTTCCGCAACCCGACCGTCACCACCTCGCAGTGGTGGGGCTCCGTGGGCATGATCGTCTCCGGCGTGGTGCTTTTCGGCCTCGCCATGAGCGGGGAGCCGAACCACATGAAGCTGGGCGTCAAGTTCCTGATCGGCGTCATCGTCTTCGTGGCCGCCCTGATCGGCCGCCGCAAGTCCAACCGCGGGGAGGTCGTGCCCACGGGCCTGGCCCACGCGGTGGGCGGTCTGGGCCTGGTGAACATCCTGGTCGCCGTCCTCTGGCAGTGATCAGCCCAGGCGGCTGACGCCGCACCACGCCGCGGGCCCCGGGGAGCTTCTCCCCGGGGCCCGCGGCGTCCCCCCGTCTGGACCGCCGGCCTCCGGCGCTGGATCCGGGCCCGGGGTCAGCGCGGATCGACGGTCTCGACCCGCCACGTCCGACCCGCCGCGCCGCCGTCCCGCCCCTCGGGGCCCTCTCCGTGGCCGCTGCGCAGGACCAGCACGACCTCCTCGGCCGTCGCCTCCCGATGCGCCGCCACGCGTCCCGCGCGGTCCAGCACGGTGTGGGCCGACGTCCGGAGCACGGCGTCGACACGCAGCGCGTCGTCCCCGGCCCGCCGGGCGGGTCCGGCCTGCTCCACCGTCACCTCGAGGCCGGAGAAGGCGAACCCCTCGTCCGTCAGCCGGCGCAGCAGATCCCGGTCGTTCTCCCACGCCGGTCCCCCGGGCACGGCGTAGGCGTCCAGTCGCGCAGGCTCCGGGTCGATGAGCGCGGCAGTCCGGGCGTGGCCGACCGCGGCCAGCGCCTCGCCCACGTCGACGGCGTCCTCCCCGGCGGCGTCCTCCCCGGGGGCACCCGCGTCCGGCACCCTCGCCGGCGTCCCGCTCTCCGGCGTCCCGTCCGCCGGGCGCGCCGCGTCCACCGAGGTGCCGGCCGGCACCGCGCCCGCCGGCTCCGGCGCCCCCTCCGTCGCGTCGCCCAGGGACGCCGGCCACCACAGCCCGGCGGTGCCGCCGCCGACGGCCAGCGCGGTGGCCAGCCCGGCGGCCACGAGGACGCCCCGGCGTGGCGCCGCCCCCCGTCGGCGCGCGAGCGCGCGCCGTCTCGGAGCCGTGCGTCGTCCCCGGCGTCGCCGCGTGGGCCCGGAGCCCGGCAGCACCGTGGGCAGCAGGTGCGCCACCTCGGCGGGGGCGGCCTCTCCCAGCGGGACCGGCTCGGGCCGGGCCGTCGCGTATACGGCTGCGGCGGCCTCCTCCGCGCTCGGCCGCGCCGCCGGGTCCGGGGAGAGCGCCGCATCGAGCAGCAGCGCGAGCTCGGGGGACGCTTCGGGGACCAGGACGGGCAGCGGCGCCCGATGCCCGGCGGCGCCCGGCGCCCGACCGGTGAGCGCGTACCAGCCCAGGGCGGCCCACGCATGGACGTCACTCGGCGCCCCCACCGCCGGAGACGCCCCCGGTTCCGCCCCGGCCCCCTCCACCGCGGCGAGCGCCTCGGGGGCCGCGAAGCCCGGCGTCGCCCCGGCCCCCGACGCCCCGCCGACCACCCGGGCGACGCCGAGGTCGGCGAGGGCCGGGCTGCCGTCGACGCCGAACAGGACGTTCGCCGGGGACACGTCGCCGTGCACCACCCCCTCGCGGTGCAGGCACGCGAGAGCCTGGGCGATCGGGACGAGCACGGTGACGGCCTGCCCCGGGCTCAGGGGTCCGACCCGCTGCACCATGTCCTGCAGCGTGCCGGCCGCGCGGTGCTCGGTGAGGACCCCGAGGCCCCGGTCCGTCTCCACCACGCCGAGCACGCGCAGCAGATGGGGATGCGCGACCCGTCCGGCCTGCGCCTCCGCCGCCAGCGCATCCGGCGCCGCGCCGGCACGGGGCACCTTCAGGGCGGCCCGGACGCCCCGACCGTCCTCGACGAGCCAGACCTCCGCCTGGGCGCCCGCGCCGAGCAGCCGGACGGGTTCCCAGCCCGGGGCGCGCGGCGCAGCCGTGCCCGGCTCCGACGACCTCTCCGGTTCGGTCTCCGGCCCGCCGCCGACGCGTCCGGCCGCGCCGCCGTCCGCCTCGTCCCAGTCCCGCATCGGTCTCCCCTCTCCGCCGCGCCGTCCGTTCCAGCCCAGGGTGCCGCATGTCCCCGAGCGTCACGGCGGTTGTCCACAGGTCCGGGCCCGAGGACTACAGTGGACGTCATGCCCGAGACACCCCTGCCGCCCCTGCGCGTGCTCGGCCTGGCGCCCGACCTGGTGGACTACCACGCCGCCTGGGACGCCCAGCGCGCCCTGCACGCGGACGTCGTCGCCGGCCGCTCCGACGGCGAATTCCTCCTCCTGGAGCACGAAGCCGTCTACACGGCCGGTCGTCGCACCGAGGACGCCGAGCGCCCCACGGACGGCGCCCCCGTCGTGGACGTGGACCGCGGCGGCAAGATCACATGGCACGGGCCGGGCCAGCTGGTCGGCTACCCCGTGGTCCGGCTGCGCGACCGTGCCCACGTCAAGGACTACGTCTGGTTCCTCGAGGAGCTGCTGATCCGCACCGCCGCCGAGTTCGGCGTCACGGCCGTCCGCGTGGACGGGCGGGCAGGCATCTGGGTCCTCGCGGACCGGGACGACGACGGCACGGCCCGCCCGGACCGCAAGGTCGGCGCCATCGGCCTGTCCATCCACGACGGCGTCTCCATGCACGGCTTCGCGCTGAACTGCTCCAACTCCCTGGCCCCCTACGAGGGGATCATCGCGTGCGGCATCACGGACGCCGCCACCACCACCCTGTCGGTCGAGACGGGCCGGACCATCACGCCGGCCGACGTCGTCCCGGTGCTCACCCGTCATCTGGACGAGCTCGGGCCGGCGTACATCGCCGTCACCCCCACGGAAGGAATCCCCGCATGAGCCTCGCCCCCGAAGGCCGCCGCCTGCTGCGCGTGGAGGCGCGCAACGCCGAGGTGCCCGTCGAGCGCAAGCCCGAGTGGATCAAGGCCAAGGTCCACATGGGCCCCGAGTACATCGGCCTGAAGAACAAGGTCAAGTCCGCCGGCCTGCACACCGTGTGCGAGGAGGCCGGCTGCCCCAACATCTTCGAGTGCTGGGAGGACCGCGAGGCCACGTTCCTCATCGGCGGCGACATCTGCACCCGCCGGTGCGACTTCTGCGACATCACCTCCGGCAAGCCGCGTCCCCTGGACATGGAGGAGCCGCAGAAGGTCGCCGAGAACATCCGCGAGATGGACCTGCGGTACGCCACCGTCACGGGCGTGGCCCGTGACGACCAGAAGGACGGCGCGGCGTGGCTCTACGCGGAGACCATCCGCCGCATCCACGCGCTCAACCCGGGGACCGGCGTCGAGATCCTGCCGCCGGACTTCGGCGCGGTGCCGGAGCTCGTCCAGCAGGTGTTCGACGCGCGGCCCGAGGTGTTCGCGCACAACCTGGAGACGGTGCCGCGCATCTTCAAGCGCATCCGCCCGGCCTTCACATACGAGAAGTCCCTCAAGGTGCTCACGATGGCCAAGGCCGACGGGCTCGTCACCAAGTCCAACCTCATCCTGGGCATGGGCGAGGAGGACCACGAGATCGACCAGGCCCTGGTGGACCTGCACGAGGCCGGCTGCGACATCATCACCATCACGCAGTACGTGCGGCCCTCGAAGCTGCACCACCCCATCGACCGCTGGGTGAAGCCGCAGGAGTTCGTCCAGTGGTCCCAGCGCGCCGAGGAGATCGGCTTCCAGGGCGTCATGGCGGGCCCGCTGGTGCGCTCGTCGTACCGCGCGGGCAAGCTCTACGCGCAGGCCATGCAGCGCCTCGGCCGGACCCTGCCGGAGAACCTGGCGCACCTGGCCGGGGAGAAGACCGCCCGCCAGGAGGCCTCCGCTGTCGTCGCCCAGATGTCCTGAGCCGCCCGACTAGACTGGATCCCGTCATGACGAAGAACAGCCAGCCCCCCGCATCCTCCTCCGGCTCCACCTCCGCCACGGTCAAGGAGGTCAAGGCCATGCAGCGCGAGCGTCGCCGCCACGAGAAGGAGCAGACGAAGGCCCAGCGCCGGGACAAGCGCGCCGCGAAGGGCCCGGGCGTGATCTCCCAGCTCAAGCAGGCCTACGCCATGACCAAGGCGCACGACCCCAAGGTCGGTCTGTGGATGCTGCTGGCCTTCCTGGCCGCCCTCGTCGTCGGCCTCGTCATCGGCCTGCTGCTGGACAACTGGATCACGTGGCTGCTCATCGCGATCCCGTTCGGTGTGCTCGCCGCCGTCGTCATCCTGAACCGGAAGGCGCGCCGCGCCGGGTTCGCCCAGCTCGAGGGCCGCCCCGGCGCCGCCGGCGCCGCGCTCTCCACGCTGGGCCGCGGCTGGATCGTGCCCGAGCAGCCGGCCGCCGTGAATCCGAAGACCCAGGACCTCGTCTACCGCGCCGTGGGCCGGCCGGGCGTGGTGCTGGTGACGGAGGGCCCCTCCCCCCGCGTCGCCGCGCTGGTGGTCAAGGAGGAGAAGGCCATGCGCCGCTTCCTGCCCGGCGTGCCCGTCACCGTGGTGGAGTCCGGCAACGGCCAGGGCCAGGTCCCGCTGCACGAGCTGCCCGGCACGCTCAAGGGCATGAAGAAGGCCCTCACGGCGCAGGAGGTCCAGGCCGTGGACAAGCGTCTGACCGCGCTCAACACCAACCGGCTGCCCATCCCCAAGGGCGTCGACCCGAACAAGGTGCGCCCGAGCCGGCGCGCCATGCGCGGCCGCTGAGCGCCGACGCACCCGCGCGAAAGGGGGGCGCCCCGCCGAGGATTCGGCGGGGCGCCCCCCTTTCGTCGTGTCCGGCCTCGCGTCGAGTCGGATCCGGCGTCGTCCGGCGCGGGCCGGTGCGCTCACATGCGGATCTCGACGGTGCCGGCGACCTTGTCGTGCATGCCGCGGCCGTCCGGGCCGACGACGACGGCCGGCAGCACGAGGCACAGCAGCGCCGTGCGCACCACCACGCGGTGCACGGGGGCGGTCCGGCCGCCGAGGCGCACCACCTGGGTGCGGCACACGGCCTTGCCCACGGTGGTGGCCAGCAGGGTGATGCCCAGGATGTGCATGGTGGCGAAGACCATCAGGGTGGCGATCGCGTCGGAGTCGAAGAGCAGCCAGGACACGCCCAGGGCCAGGAACCAGTCGATCACGAGGGCGACGGCGCGGCGGGCCGCAGTGGCCATCGAGGTCGGGCCGTGCTCGGGCAGGCCCAGCAGGTCCCCCGGCCAGCGGCCGCCGGCCAGGCCGCCGCCCGGACCGTCCACCCAGCCGGCGAGGTCGCGCCGGGTGATCAGCGGCTCGTCGCGGCGGGTCGGTTCGGGCTCTTGCGCGGGGTCGGGTGCTCTGCGTGCCACCGGCCCAGCCTACCGGCGCGGAACCGCGAGGCTCGCCGTGGGGCGTCACCGACGCCCACGGAGGCCGCCGGGCAAGTAGGGTGATGACACCCGCCACGCCAGCGCCGCCGTGCCGGACATGCCACCATCGTCACGACCACAGGAGCGCACCATGTTCACCTCCCCCGCGGACGTCCTCGCGTACATCAAGGATGAGGGGATCGAGTTCGTCGACGTCCGCTTCACCGACCTCCCCGGCATGCAGCACCACTTCAACGTGCCCGCCTCGAGCGTCGACGAGGACTTCTTCGTCACGGGCCAGCTCTTCGACGGCTCCTCGATCCGGGGCTTCGCCGGCATCGCCGAGTCCGACATGCAGCTCATCCCGGACGTCGCGACGGCCTTCGTGGACCCCTTCCGGGTCCGCAAGACCCTCACGATGAACTTCTCCATCGTGAACCCCCGCACCGGCGAGCCCTACCTGCGCGACCCGCGCGGCGTGGCCCAGCGCGCGGAGGCCTACCTGAGCTCCTCCGGCATCGCCGACACGGCGTTCTTCGCCCCCGAGGCCGAGTTCTTCATCTTCGAGGACGTCCGCTACGAGTCCTCCCCCCGCGGCTCGTTCTACGCCGTGGACTCGGACGAGGCCTGGTGGAACGCCTCCCGCGAGGACGAGGGCGGCAACCTGAGCCACAAGACCGGCCTCAAGGGCGGCTACTTCCCCGTCTCCCCCACGGACAAGCAGGCCGACCTGCGCGACGAGATCTGCTCGGTCCTGGCCGAGGTCGGCCTCGAGGTAGAGCGCTCCCACCACGAGGTGGGCGCCGCGGGCCAGGCGGAGATCAACTACCGCTTCAACACGCTGACCCACTCGGCGGACGACCTGCAGAAGTTCAAGTACGTCGTCAAGAACGTCGCCAACATGTTCGGCAAGTCCGCGACCTTCATGCCCAAGCCCGTCTTCGGCGACAACGGCTCCGGCATGCACTGCCACCAGTCCCTGTGGAACGGCGGCGAGCCGCTGTTCTTCGACGAGAAGGGCTACGCGAACCTCTCGGACACCGCCCGCTGGTACATCGGCGGCCTGCTGAAGCACGCCTCCGCGGTCCTGGCCTTCACCAACCCCACGGTGAACTCCTACCGCCGCCTGGTGCCGGGCTTCGAGGCCCCCGTGAACATGGTTTACTCGCAGGGCAACCGCTCGGCGGGCATCCGCATCCCGATCACCGGCTCCAACCCGAAGGCCAAGCGCATCGAGTTCCGCGCCCCGGACGCCTCGGGCAACCCGTACCTCGCGTTCGCCGCGCAGCTGATGGCCGGCCTGGACGGCATCCGCAACCGCATCGAGCCGGCCGAGCCGATCGACAAGGACCTCTACGAGCTGCCGGCCGAGGAGGCCGCCGACATCCAGAAGGCACCCGCCACCCTGGACGAGGCCCTGAACGCCCTCGAGGAGGACCACGAGTTCCTCCTGGCCGGCGACGTGTTCACCGAGGAGCTGATCGAGACCTGGATCGCGTACAAGCGCGAGATGGAGATCGCCCCGCTGGCCCTGCGCCCGAACCCCTACGAGTTCGAGCTGTACTACTCGGTCTGATCCGCCCGCCGCGGCCCCGACGACGGCCGTTCGTCTCCCACGCCGGAGGCGGGCGGCCGTCGTCGTGCCCGGCCGCGGAATAGTCCGGGGCCGGTGGGCGCTGGATCTGTGGAGACCTCCGCCCGGCCGGGCGGCCCGCAGACCAGGAGCACCATGACCGAGCACACCGCCCCCACCCCCCTGCCGCTGTCCCTGCTGGACCTCGCCCTCGTCCGCGACGGCGCCCCGATGGGCGAAGCCTTCGCCGAATCCGTGGAGCAGGCCCGCGTCGCCGAGGCCGCCGGCTTCCGGCGCGTCTGGTACGCGGAGCACCACAACATGCCCTCCATCGCCTCCTCCGCCACGGCCGTACTCATCGCGCACGTGGCCGCGCACACCGACTCGATCCGCCTCGGCTCCGGCGGCGTCATGCTGCCCAACCACTCGCCGCTGGTGATCGCCGAGCAGTTCGGCACCCTGGCCGAGCTGCACCCCGGCCGCATCGACCTGGGCCTGGGTCGCGCCCCCGGCACCGACCAGCGGACGCTGCAGGCGCTGCGCCGGGATCCGTCGGCGGCCGAGCGCTTCCCGCAGGACGTGCTCGAGCTGCAGGGCTACCTCACCGGCCAGAGCCTGATCCCCGGCATCGACGCCTACCCCGGCAAGGGCACCAACGTGCCGCTGTACATCCTCGGCTCCTCGGCGTTCGGCGCCCAGCTGGCCGCGCAGCTCGGCCTGGGCTACGCGTTCGCGAGCCACTTCGCACCGCAGATGCTCGAGCATGCGGCGCGCCTGTACCGGGAGCACTTCGAGCCCTCCGAGGCCCTCGCGGAGCCGCACTTCATCGCGGCGGCCAACGTGATCGCCGCGGACACCGAGGAGGTGGCCGAGCGGGAGTGGCAGGCCGCGCAGCGGGCGCGCATCCGGATGATGCTCGGCCGGGGCCGCACCCTCACCGACGACGAGGTCGAGATGCTGCTGCACTCCCCCGCCGGTCAGCAGGTGCTCGGGATGCTCGAGTGCACGGCCGTGGGCACCGGCCCGACGACGGCGGCGTGGCTGCACGACTTCGCGGCGCGGGTCCAGGCGGACGAGCTGATCATCACGACGGCGGCCCAGGACGCCGGCGTGCGGCGACGCACCCTGGAGCTGCTCGGGGAGCACGTCGTGCGCGCCTGAGCCGGCGCTCGCGACACCGGAGCACGGCCGGCCCGCCACCCCGTCGAGGTGGCGGGCCGGCGTCGTTCAGAGCCCGTAGAACCGGGTCTCGAACACCTGACGGGCCAGGCGGGTCACCCGCAGGTAGCGCTCCTCGAGCTCCCCGCCGGCCGTGCCCACCCCGCTGAGGCGGGCCACGGCCTCGAGGTCGCGCATGTTCGTGGGCAGCACGTCCGAGACCTTGCCCGTCCACAGCAGCAGGGCGGCGCGGATCCGGGTGGCCAGCAGCCACGCCTCCTCCAGCACGGCGACCTCGGCCTCGGGCAGCAGCCCGTGCCGGGCGATCGCCCGCAGGGCCGGCAGCGTGCCGGTGACCCGCAGGTCCTCGACCTCTCCCGCGTGGCGCAGCTGCAGGGACTGCACCAGCCACTCCACGTCCGAGAGCCCGCCGCGGCCGAGCTTGACGTGCCGGGAGGGGTCCGCGCCGCGGGGCAGGCGCTCGGCCTCCACACGGGCCTTGATGCGCCGGATCTCCCGCGCGTCCGCGGTGGTCAGGTCCCCGGCGTAGCGGACCCCGTCGGCCCACCGCCGGAAGTCGGTGGCCAGGTCGTCGTCGCCGGCCAGGGGCCGGGCGCGCAGCAGCGCCTGACGCTCCCACATCTCCGCCCAGCGCCCGTAGTACTCCCGGTACGAGTCCAGGGTGCGCACGAGCGGCCCCTGGCGCCCCTCGGGGCGCAGGTCGGCGTCCACCTCGAGCGGCCGCTCGCCGGGCAGCGGCGGGGTCGCGGGGCGGTGCAGCAGGGACATCAGCGTCCGCACGACCTCCTCGGCCTGCTCGCGCGCCCGCCCCTCGTCGACGCCGGGGCGTGGCCGGTGCACGAACAGGGCGTCCAGGTCCGAGCCGTAGGTGATCTCCCGGCCGCCCTGGCGGCCCATGGCCACCACGAGCACGTCGGTGAGCGGGTCGGCGTCCCCGACGACGGCGCGCGAGGCCACGCGCAGGGCGCCGACGACGGTGATCTGGTCGATGTCCGACAGGGCCCCGGTGACGGCCTCGAGGTCCAGCAGCCCCGAGATGTCCGCCAGGGCCACGCGCAGGGTCTCGCTGCGGCGCACCTGCCGCACATGGCGCACGGCCGCGGGGGCCTCCTCCGCGGCCACGCGGCGGTCGAGCCGCGCGTCGACCTGGCGCCAGAGCTGTATGGCGCCCCGGGGGTCGAGCTCCCGGTCGTCCCCCACCCAGGCCACGGCCTCGGGCGAGTGCTCGAGCAGGTCCCCCACGAACCGGGAGCCGGACAGGACCAGGCACAGCCGCCGGGCGGCGTCCGAGGAGTCGCGGAGCATCCGCAGATACCAGGCCGTGCCGCCCAGCGACTCGGAGAGCCGGCGGAAGGCGAGCAGGCCGCCGTCGGGGTCGGCGCCCCGCGCGAACCAGCCGAGCATGGCCGGCAGCAGCTGCCGCTGGACCGCGGCCCGGCGCGAGACGCCCTGCGTGAGGGCCTCGATGTGCCGCAGGGCGCCCTGCGGGTCGCGGTAGCCCAGCGCCGCCAGGCGGTCGCGGACGGCCTCCGCGGACAGCCGCACGTCCTCGGCGGACAGGGCGGCCGTCGTCGACAGCAGCGGCCGGTAGAACACGGTCTCGTGGAGACCGCGCACGGCGCGGCGCACGCGCGTGAACTCGGCCTGGAGGTCCTCGCCGGTGGCGGGGCCCCGGTCGGCGGCGCCGCGCATCGACCGGGCGACGACGCGGCGGGCCTCTTCCTTGACCGGCATCAGGTGGGTGCGCCGCAGGTGCACGAGCTGGATGCGGTGCTCGAGGGTGCGCAGCCACCGGTAGTGCTCGTCGAACGCCCGCGCGTCTCGCGTGGTGACGTAGGAGGCGGCGTGCAGCGCCCGCACCGCGTCGAGCGTGCCGCGCACCCGCAGCGACTCGTCCGCACGGCCGTGCACGAGCTGGAGCAGCTGGGCCGTGAACTCGACGTCGCGCAGGCCGCCGGGCCCGAGCTTGATCTCCCGCTCGCGCTCCGCGGGGGCGAGGGTGTCCAGGACCCGGGCGCGCATGGCCCGGACGGACTCGACGAACCCGTCGCGCGCGGAGGACTCCCACACCCGGGGCCAGATTTCCGCGATGTAGCGCTCGCCGAGCTGTGGCGAGCCCGCGATGGGGCGGGCCTTGAGCAGGGCCTGGAACTCCCAGCCGTGGGCCCAGCGGCGGTAGTACTCGGCGTGGGACTCCACGGTGCGGCTCAGGGCGCCGTCCTTGCCCTCGGGACGCAGGTTGGCGTCGACTTCCCACAGTCCCGGCTCGGGGGCCGCGCCCTGGATCACGCGGCCGATGCCCGCGGCCAGCTCGGCCGCGAGCGCGGCGGCGCGCGGCCCGTCCGGGACCTCGGCGTCGGGGTCCGCGCCGTCCGCGGCCTCGCGGACGGCGTGGGCGAACACGACGTCCACGTCTGAGACGTAGTTGAGTTCGCCGGCGCCGCACTTGCCCATGCCGATCACGGCGAGGTCCACGCGGTCCACCACGGGGCCCTCCCGCTCGGTGAGGACGGCCCGTGAGACGGCGAGCGCCGCGTCCACGGCGGCGCCGGCCAGGTCCGCGAGCCAGCGGCCCACCGAGGGCATGGCCGCCGTGGGCTCGGCGGAGTCGAGGTCGCGCAGGGCGATCGCGGCCAGCTGGCGGCGGTAGGCGCGGCGCAAGGCGACGGCGGCGTCCTTGCCGGTGACGGCCGCGAGGGGGCGGTCGGCGTCCGGGTCGGCGTCCACCGAGTCCAGGAGCAGGCGGCGCAGGGCGGCGGACGCATCACCCCAGGGCTCGCCGGCGGTCGGGTCGGGCTGGGCGAGGGCGGGCGCGGTGGCGGCGGCCGCGTCCGGGTCGAGGACGAGGTCCAGTTGCTCGGGACGGCGGATGAGGAACTCGCCGAGGGCCTCGGAGGCGCCGAGCAGCCGCAGCAGGCGGGCCGTCGTCTCGGGGTCCCGGAGGGCGTGGTGGACGCGGGGCTCGCGCTCGGCCAGGCGCACCCACAGCAGCAGGGCCCGGTCGGGATCGGCGGCGTGGCCGAGGAGCTCGACAAGGGGACGCACGTCCACGCCCTCGAACTCGGGCGAGGTGAGCAGCGTCTGCACGCGGCCGGCGTCGGCGACGCCGGCGTGCGCGAGGGTGCGGCGGTCCGGGGCGTCGGCGGTCGCCGCGTCGGGCAGGGCGGACACGGCCGGCGCCTCAGAGGCCGGAGAGGTAGCGCCGCAGCTCGTACGGCGTGACCTCCACCCGGTAGTCGTCCCACTCCTGGCGCTTGTTGCGCAGCAGGGCGTCGAAGACGTGCTCGCCCAGAACGGATGCCACGAACTCGGACTCCTCGGCGGCGCGCAGGGCGTCGTGCAGGGTGCCGGGCAGGGGGACGTGGCCGAGCACGCGCCGCTCGTGGGTGGTCAGCGCGCTGATGTCCTCGGCGGCGGACTCGGGCAGCTCGTAGCCCTCCTCGATGCCCTTGAGCCCGGCCGCGATCAGCAGGGCGTAGGCGAGGTACGGGTTGGCCGAGGCGTCGATGCCGCGGTACTCGATGCGGGCCGAGCCGGCCTTGTCCGGCTTGTACAGGGGCACGCGCACGAGGGCGGAGCGGTTGTTGTGCCCCCACGAGGTGTACGACGGGGCCTCTCCCCCGCCCCAGAGGCGCTTGTAGGAGTTCACGAACTGGTGGGTCACCGCGGTGATCTCCACGGAGTGGCGCAGCAGGCCCGCGATGAACCGGCGGCCCGTGACGGAGAGCCGGAACTCGTCCGCGGGGTCGTAGAACGCGTTCGCGTCACCCTCGAAGAGGGAGAAGTGGGTGTGCATGCCGGAGCCCGGGTGGTGGGAGAACGGCTTGGGCATGAACGTGGCGTAGGTGCCCTGGGCGGCGGCGACCTCCTTGACGACGGTCCGGAACGTCATCACGTTGTCCGCCGTCGTGAGCGCGTCCGCCGCGCGCAGGTCGATCTCGTTCTGGCCGGGGCCGTTCTCGTGGTGGCTGAACTCGACGGAGATGCCCATCCCCTCGAGGAGGCTGACGGCGTCGCGGCGGAAGTCGGCCGCGTCGGAGCCGGGCACGTTGTCGAAGTAGCCCGCGCGGTCCACGGGCACCGGCTCCCCGTCCGGGCCGGGCTGGTCCGACTGCAGGAGGTAGAACTCGATCTCCGGGTGGGTGAAGCACGTGAAGCCCCGGTCGGCGGCCCGGTCCAGCACGCGGCGCAGCACGTGCCGCGGGTCGGCGGGGGCGGGGCGGCCGTCCGGGGTGAGCACGTCGCAGAACATCCGGGAGCTCTGTCCCTGGTCGCCGCGCCACGGCAGGATCTGGAAGGTCGAGGGGTCGGGCTGCAGCAGCATGTCCGACTCGGAGATGCGGGTGTATCCGTCGATCGAGGAGCCGTCGAAGCCCAGGCCCTCCGTGAAGGCGTTCTCCACCTCGGCCGGAGACAGGGCCACCGACTTCAGGGTGCCGATCACGTCCGTGAACCAGAGCCGGACGAACCTGACGTCCCGGTCCTCGATGGTGCGGAGCACGTAGTCCTGCTGTCGATCCATGCCGCCACTCTAGACGCGCCGCGTAGACTCCGGCCCATGTCTGCTCCCCAGTCCCCCCGGCAGCCTGACGACACCGCCCCCTACGGTCCGCCCGCCCCGTCCCGGTACCGGACGGTCCACCTGCAGCGGGCCAAGGACGAGGGCCGGCGCTTCGCGATGCTCACCACCTACGACGCGATGACGGCGGCCCTGTTCGACGAGGCCGGCGTCGAGGTGCTGCTCGTGGGCGACTCGGTGGGCAACACCATGCTGGGCCACCCGACCACCCTGCCGGTCACCCTGGACCAGATGATCCTGTTCACCCAGGCCGTGGTGCGCGGTGCCGAGCGTGCCCTCGTGGTCGCGGACCTGCCCTTCGGCTCGTACGAGGCCTCCCCGCGGCAGGCCGTCGAGTCGGCCGTCCGCCTCGTGAAGGAGTCCGGCGCGCACGCCGTCAAGGTGGAGGGCGACGAGCGCTTCGCCGAGCACGTGGCCGCGATGACGGCCGCCGGCGTCGCGGTCATGGCCCACATCGGCTTCACCCCGCAGTCCGAGCACGTGCTCGGCGGCTACCGGGTGCAGGGCCGCGGCGCGGGGGCGGCCGAGCGGATGACCGTGTCGGCCCAGGCCCTCGAGGCCGCGGGGGCGTTCGCCGTCCTGATGGAGATGGTCCCCTCGGACGTCGCCGCCGCCGTCGACGCCGCACTGCGGGTGCCCACCGTGGGCATCGGCGCGGGCCCGGGCACCACGGGCCAGGTGCTCGTGTGGCAGGACATGCTCGGTCTACGCGAGGGACGGGTGCCCCGGTTCGTCCGTCAGTACGCCCGCCTGCACGAGGTCGTGGGTGAGGCGGTCCGGGCCTATCGCGCGGACGTGCTCGACGGCGCGTTCCCGGCCCCGGAGCACGGCTTCGAGGGCTGAACCCGCCCCCTGAGACGACCGGGCCCCCGTCCCGAGGGACGGGGGCCCGGTGTCGTCCGGTGCCGCGGTCAGGAGGCGTCGTCGACGGGACGGCTGTCCCAGTCGTCGTCGCGCGCGTCCTCGGCGTCGGCGGCCTCGTTGTTCGCCCGCACGCGGTCCATCGCGGCCTGGGCCTCCTCACGGGTGCCGAACGGGCCCAGCAGCTGGGACCAGTCCGACTGGGCGCCCACCTCCACCTGATGCGTGTTGACGTTGTACCAGAACTCGCTCGTCTCGGTCATGGGGGCCACAGTAGCCGGGCCGATAGGCTGGAGGACATGTCCCAGCGTCAGAACCCCGCCGCCCCGTCCAGCCACAACGGTCCCCGCCCCGCGGGCCCCACCGCACCGGAGCCCGGGTCGCTCGCCCCCGTCGGCACTCTGACGCCCGGGGCCCCGTCCCCCGCCCCGCCCGTGCCGGCCGCGATCCCGCGCCCCGAGTACGTCGGCAGGGCCACCCCGGACGAGGGCAACGCCTCGGACGTCTACGACGCCACCGGCGTCGAGCGGATCCGCGCCGCCGGCCGCCTGGCCGCGCAGGCCATGGAGCACACCGCCGCCCACATCCGCCCGGGCGTCACCACGGACGAGCTGGACCGGATCGCGCACGCCTTCCTCGTGGAGCGCGGCGCCTACCCGTCCTGCCTGGGCTACCGCGGCTTCCCGCGGTCCATCTGCACCTCGATCAACGAGGTCATCTGCCACGGCATCCCGGACGGCACCGTCCTGGAGGACGGGGACATCGTCAACCTGGACATCACCGCGTACCTGGACGGCGTCCACGGGGACCACAACCGCACCTACCTGGTCGGCGACGTGGACGAGGAGTCCCGGCTGCTCGTCGAGCGCACCGAGGAGGCCCTGCGCCGCGGCATCCGCGCCGTGAAGCCCGGCCGTCAGGTCAACGTGATCGGCCGCGCCATCGAGTCCTACGCCAAGCGCTTCGGCTACGGCGTGGTGCGCGACTTCATCGGCCACGGCGTGGGCGTGGACTTCCACTCCGGCCTCGTGATCCCCCACTACGACGCGGCCCCGGCCCACGACCGCCTGCTCGTGCCCGGCATGGTGTTCACCATCGAGCCGATGCTCACCCTCGGCACGATCGAGTGGGACCAGTGGGACGACGGCTGGACCGTGGTGACCCGCGACCGCCGTCGCACCGCGCAGTTCGAGCACACGATCGTGGTCACGGACGACGGCGCGGAGATTCTCACGCTGCCGTGACCCGGCACTAAGCTGGGGGCCGTGACGACGCACACCAGCACCGCCCAGCGCTCCTCCAAGTACCCCACGACGATCGGCATCGACGTCGGGGGGACCGGCATGAAGGGCGGCCTGGTCCGCCTCGGGTCGGGGCCGAAGGCCGGCACCCTGCGCGGGGACCGCTTCCGCATCCCCACGCCGCAGCCGGCCATGCCCGAGCCCGTGGCGGCGACCCTGGCGGCCATCACCGCCGAGCTCGACGGGCGCGAGAAGGCGCCGAAGCCCTCCGCCCCGCTGGGCGTGTGCTTCCCCTCGATCGTCAAGGACGGGGTGTGCCTGTCCGCGAACAACATCGACCACTCGTGGATCGGCACCGATCTGCGCGGCACGTTCGAGGAGCACCTGCGCCGCCCCGTGACCGTGGTCAACGACGCCGACGCGGCCGGCCTCGCGGAGGCCCGCTACGGGGCCGGGCGGGGCGTGCGCGGCCTGGTGCACGTGATCACGCTCGGCACCGGCATCGGCGGCGCGATGATCCACGACGGCGTGCTCGTCCCGAACTTCGAGGTCGGATCCCTGGAGCTCGACGGCGTGATGGCCGAGTCGCGGGCCTCCGCGAAGGCCCGGGAGCGCGATCAGCTCAGCTGGGCCGAGTACGCCGAGCGACTGCAGCGCTTCTTCTCCCACGTGGAGCGGATCTTCTCGCCCGACCTGTTCATCGTCGGCGGCGGCATCTCCAAGCGGCCGGACGACTACCTGCCGCTGCTGCGCCTGCGCACCCCGATCGTCCCGGCCCAGCTGCAGAACAACGCGGGCATCGTGGGCGCCGCCCTGGCCGCGCACGGCTCGCTCGCCGACGGCAACTGAGGGCGCAGACACCGAGGGCGGTTCCGGCTTCCCCTCCGGAACCGCCCTCGGCAGTCTTGCCGGGCCGACCGAGGTCGACCCGGGGATCACTGTAGCGCCTGGAGGCCGTGCGCACCACTGCAGCGTCGATCCCGGCCGCGCCGTCGCATCGGCCCAGGTCAGCGGGTGAACAGCCGCGGCTGCACGGCGGGACGGCCGCGGTCGTCCCCGTCACCGGCCCGGAGCTCCGCGATGGCCTCCTCGAAGTCGTCGAGGGACTCGAAGTCCCGGTAGACGGAGGCGAAGCGCAGGAAGGCCACCTGGTCGAGACGGCGCAGCGGATCGAGGATGGCCAGGCCGACGTCGTGGGCGTCCACCTCGGCGTTGCCCGTGGCACGGACCGTCTCCTCGACCTCCTGGGCGAGCATGGCCAGGTCGTCGCTCGTCACCGGCCGCCCCTGGCACGCCTTCCGGACGCCGTTGATCACCTTGGAGCGGTCGAACGGCTCCGCCACCCCGGAGCGCTTGACGACGGTCAGGGCGGTGGTCTCCATGGTGGTGAACCGCTTCCCGCAGGCCTGACACTGCCGACGCCGACGGATGGCGGAGCCGTCGTCGAGGGAGCGCGAGTCGACCACGCGCGAGTCCTCATGACGGCAGAACGGGCAGTGCATCAGCTCTCTCCTCCTGGGCGGGGCACTCCCATGCTACGTCCGCTCAGCCGAGGCAGGCCGGACCCAGCAGGATCTTGAGGTCCCCGAACAGCGCCGGGTTCGGGCTCACCCGGAACTGCGGGCCCAGCTGGAACTCCTGCGTGGCACGCTGGCCCACCAGGGACAGCCGCACCTCCGAGGAGCCCTCGTGGGTGCGCAGCACGTCCGCCAGCTGGCCCATGACCTGCTCCGTGGCCTTGAACGCGGGCAGCGTGATCCGCACGGGGCCGCCGGGGCCGTCCGAGAGCTCCGGGATGGTCAGCTCCATCGCCGACAGGGACACCGACCCGTCGTCCCGGCGCTGCACCCTGCCCTTGACGGCGACGACGAGGTCCTCGGCCAGCATCATCGCGATGGGCGCGTACACCTGGCCGAAGAACATGACGTCCATCGAGCCGCCGAGGTCCTCGATCTCGCAGCGCGCGTACGCGTTGCCCGAGGACTTGGCGATGCGGCGCTCGAGCGTGGTGACCAGGCCCGCGATGGTGACGATCGCGCCGTCCGCGGGCCCGTCGTCGTCGAGCACGCGGGTGATCTGGACGTCGGCGTGCTGGGCCAGGACGCCGTCGAGGCCCTGCAGCGGATGGTCGGACACGTACAGGCCCAGCATCTCGCGCTCGAACGCGAGCTTCTCCTTCTTGGCCCACTCCGGCAGGTCCGGGACGGCGACGCCGTCCGCGGCGTCGGAGTCGTCCTCGTCGCCGCCGCCGAGCGCGAACAGGTCGAAGGTGAACTCGCCGTGATCCTCCTTGCGCTTCTGCGCCACGGTGGCGTCCACGGCCTCCTCGTGCACGGCCAGCAGGGCGCGGCGGGCGTAGCCGAGGGAGTCGAAGGCGCCGGCCTTGATCATGGACTCGATGGTGCGCTTGTTGCACACCACGAGCGGCACCTTCGCCAGGAAGTCGCCGAAGCCCGTGTACGAGCCCTTGTCCTCGCGCGCCTGGACCATGCCCTTGACCACGTTGGCGCCCACGTTGCGGACGGCGCCCATGCCGAAGCGGATGTCCCGGCCGACGGGGGTGAAGGTCAGGTGGGACTCGTTCACGTCCGGGGGCAGCACCGTGATGCCCATGTGGCGGCACTCGTTGAGGTACATGGCCAGCTTGTCCTTGTCGTCGCCCACCGAGGTGAGCAGCGCCGCCATGTACTCCGCCGGGTAGTGCGCCTTGAGGTAGGCCGTCCAGTAGGAGACCAGGCCGTAGGCGGCCGAGTGCGCCTTGTTGAACGCGTAGTCCGAGAAGGGCAGCAGGATGTCCCACAGGGCCTTCACCGCGGCCTCCGAGTAGCCGCGGTCCAGCATGCCCTGGTGGAACGCCTCGTACTGCTTGTCCAGCTCCGACTTCTTCTTCTTGCCCATCGCGCGGCGCAGGATGTCGGCCTGGCCGAGCGAGTAGCCCGCCACCTTCTGGGCGATCGCCATGACCTGCTCCTGATACACGATCAGGCCGTAGGTGGTGTCCAGGATCTCCCGCAGCGGCTCCTCCAGCTCCGGGTGGATCGGGGTGATCTCCTGCTGCCCGTTCTTGCGCAGCGCGTAGTTGGTGTGCGAGTTCGCGCCCATGGGGCCGGGGCGGTACAGGGCGATGGTCGCCGAGATGTCCTCGAAGTTGTCCGGGCGCATCATCTTCAGCAGCGAGCGCATGGGGCCGCCGTCGAGCTGGAACACGCCGAGGGTGTCGCCGCGGGCCAGCAGCTCGTAGGCCGCCGGGTCGTCCACGTCGAGGGTCTCCAGGTCCAGGTCCACGCCCTGGTTCGCCTTCACGTTCTCGAGCGCGTCCGAGATGATCGTGAGGTTGCGCAGCCCCAGGAAGTCCATCTTGATCAGGCCCAGGGACTCCGCCATCGGGTAGTCGAACTGGGTGATGACCTGGCCGTCCTGGAGACGACGCATGATCGGGATGACGTCGATCACCGGCACCGAGGACATGATCACGCCGGCCGCGTGCACGCCCCACTGCCGCTTCAGACCCTCGAGACCCTTGGCGGTCTCGAAGACCTCCTTCGCCACCGGGTCCGTGGCGATCAGCTCGCGGAAGGGCGCGGCCTCCCCGTAGCGCGGGGCCGCGGGGTCCTCGATGTCCTTGAGCGGGATGTCCTTGGCCATCACCGCCGGCGGCAGCGCCTTGGTGAGGGACTCGCCCATCGAGAACGGCTGGTCCATCACGCGGGCCGAGTCCTTCAGGGCCTGCTTGGTCTTGATGGTGCCGTACGTGACGATCATGGTGACGCGCTCGTCGCCGTACTTGCGGGTGACGTAGTCGATCACCTCGGAGCGACGGCGGTCGTCGAAGTCGACGTCGAAGTCGGGCATGGACACGCGGTCCGGGTTGAGGAACCGCTCGAAGATCAGCCCGTGCTTGAGCGGGTCCAGGTCCGTGATGCGCAGCGCGTACGCCACCATCGATCCGGCGCCCGAGCCACGGCCCGGGCCCACCCGGATGCCGTTCTCCTTGGCCCAGTTGATGAAGTCGGCCACGACGAGGAAGTACCCGGGGAAGCCCATCGAGATGATGACGTCCAGCTCGTAGTCCGCCTGCTTGCGCACGTGGTCCGGCACGCCGTCCGGGTAGCGGTAGGCCAGACCGGAGGCGACCTCCTTGATGAGCCAGCTGGTCTCGTCCTCGCCCTCCGGCGTGGGGAAGACCGGCATGTAGTTGGCCTTCGTGTCGAACTCGACCTCGCACCGCTCGGCGATGAGCAGCGTGTTGTCGCAGGCCTCGGGCAGCTCCGCGAAGAGCTCGCGCATCTGCCGCGGGGACTTCAGGTAGTACTCGGTGCCGGAGAACGCGAAGCGGGAGCCGCCCTGGTCGTAGCTGGGCTCGTTGAGCTTCGAGCCCGACTGCAGGGCCAGCAGCGCCTCGTGCGCCTTGGCGTCGTGCTCGTGGGTGTAGTGCAGGTCGTTCGTGGCCACGAACGGCAGGCCCAGGTCCTTGGCGAGCCGGCGCAGGTCCGTCATCACCCGGCGCTCGATGTCGAGGCCGTGGTGCATGATCTCGCAGTAGTAGTTGTCCTTGCCGAAGATGTCCCGGAAGTCCGAGGCCGCCTGCATCGCCTCCCGGTACTGGCCCAGGCGCAGGCGCGTCTGCACCTCGCCGGAGGGGCAGCCCGTGGTGGCGATCAGGCCCTTCGAGTACTGGCTCAGCAGCTCCCGGTCCAGCCGCGGCCACTTGGCGTACACCGAGTCCAGCGAGGCGATCGAGCCCATCCGGAACAGGTTGTGCATCCCCTCGGTGGTCTCGCTCAGCAGCGTCATGTGCGTGTACGCACCGCCGCCGGACACGTCGTCCCCCCGCTGGTGGGGCTCGCCCCAGCGGGTCTTCTCCTTGTCCGTGCGGTGCTGATGCCCGGGGGCCACGTAGGCCTCGAGCCCGATGATCGGCTTGACGCCCGCCGCCTTCGCCTTGGACCAGAAGTCGTAGGCGCCGAAGAGGTAGCCGTGGTCCGTGATGGCCAGCGAGTCCATGCCCAGCCGCTGAGCCTCGGCGAACAGGTCGTCCAGCTTCGCGGCGCCGTCGAGCATGGAGTACTCGGTGTGCGTGTGCAGGTGGACGAAGCCGCCGTCCTTCACGGCGTCGGCGCGGGCGTCGGCGGACACGGTCATGCGGGGTGGGCCTTTCGACGGGGAGGACAGCGGGGCCGCACCAGCCTACTCGTGGTGCCCGGGCGGCGGGGCCGGACCGGGACGGGGGTCACGTCGACGGTGCAGGCTCAGTCCTCGTCGCCGCGCAGCGCCGCCAGGGCGTGGGCGAGGTCCTCCGGATACGGGGAGGTGATCGTCACCGGCTCCCCCGTGACCGGGTGCGGGAACGCCAGCCGGTGGGCGTGCAGCCACTGGCGGGTCAGCCCGAGCTCGGCCGCCAGGCGCGGATCCGCCCCGTACGTGAGGTCGCCGACGCACGGGTGGCGCAGCGCCGAGGTGTGCACGCGGATCTGGTGGGTGCGCCCGGTCTCCAGGTGGACCTCGAGCAGGGTGGCCCGGCCGAACACCTCGAGCGTCTCGTAGTGGGTCACGGACGGCCGGCCGTCCTCGAGCACCGCGAACTTCCAGTGATGGCCGGGATGCCGCCCGATGGGCGCGTCCACGGTGCCGCTCAGCGGGTCCGGGATGCCCTGGACCACGGCGTGGTAGACCTTCTCCGGCACGCGCTCGCGGAACTGGTCCTTCATGGCCGTGTAGGCGCGCTCGGTCTTGGCCACGACCATGACCCCGGTGGTGCCGACGTCGAGCCGGTGCACGATCCCCTGGCGCTCGGGGGCGCCCGAGGTGGTGATGTCGTAGCCGAGGGCGGCCAGGGCGCCCACCACGGTGGGCCCGACCCAGCCGGGCGAGGGGTGTGCGGCCACGCCGGTGGGCTTGTCCACGGCCACCAGGTCCTCGTCCTCGTACAGGATGCTCAGCGCGTCCACGCGCTCTGCCCTCACTTCCAGGGGGTCGGGGTCGTCGGGGACGTCGACGGCGAGGGTCTCCCCCGCCACGGCCTTCGCGGACTTGGCCAGGACGCGGTCCCGGCGGCCGGAGCGCGACTCGGCCCGCACCAGGCCCCGGGTGAACCAGTCCGCCAGCAGCGAGCGGGAGACGCCGAACGCGTCGGCGAGCACCGCGTCGACCCGCCGGCCCGCCTCGGCCTCGGTGACCTCGAGCCGCTCGGTCAGTCCCGGTCTCATGCCCATGTCCTCACGCCTCCCGTGTGCCGTCCAGGCGGCGGCCGGTCATCACGAGCAGGGCGACGCCGATGACGGAGCAGACGATGAACGAGTCCGCCACGTTGAAGATCGCGAAGTGCGGCACGGAGATCATGTCGACCACGTGGCCGCGCCCGAACGCCGGGGGCCGGAACAGCCGGTCCGTGAGGTTGCCGAGCACGCCGCCGGCGAGCCCGCCCAACGCCAGGGCCCACGGCGTCGAGCGCACGCGGGCGATCCCGACGAGGGCGGCCACCGCCACCACGGCTTGGATGACGGTGAACACCCAGGTGTGGTCCTCGCCGATGGAGAAGGCCGCGCCCGGGTTCAGGATGTAGTGCCAGCGCAGCACCCCGGGGATCACCGTGACGGAGTCCCCCAGCTGCATCGTGCTCTCGACCGCGTACTTGGTCAGCTGGTCGAGGGCGTAGGCCAGCACCGCCACGATGAGGGCGGTGAGCACGGCTCGCCGGCCCGCGCGAGGGGATCGCGGGGCCGGCGCGGCGTCGACGGCACGACTCACGCCGTGGGCGTGGGGGGCTCGACGCGCTTCTGGGCGCGGATCTCCCGCAGCTGGCCCTCGATGTAGGAGGTGAGGCGGCTGCGGTAGTCGGTCTCGAAGCTGCGCAGCTGTTCGACCTCGCCCTCCAGACCGGCCTTCTCCTCGGCCAGGGCCTCGAGGGTGCGGGCCTTCTGCTCCTCGGCGTCGCTGACGAGCCGGGCCGCGGTGGCCTCGGCCTCGGCCACGAGCTCGGTGCTGCGCTGCTCGCCCGCGGCGACGTGCTCGTCGTGCAGCCGCTGGGCCATGGCCAGGACGCCGGCGGCGGAGGTCGCGGCCGCGTCGGCGGACTCGGGGGCGGCGGCCGGGGCCGCCTCCTCGACGGAGGCCGGCGTCGCGGCGGCCTGCGGGGTGTCCGCAGCGGGGCCGGCGGCCGGGGCGGCGCCGCCGGCGCGCAGCTCCGCGTTCTCGGACTCGAGCTGCTCGTTGAGGGCGATCAGGCGCTTGAACTCCGCCACGATCTCGTCGAGGAAGTCATCCACCTCGGTCTGGTCGTAGCCCTCGCGGAACTTCGTGGGCTGGAACTGCTTGTTGACCACGTCTTCCCAGGACAGCGCCATGGAACCGTCTCGCTCTCTGCTCGGTGCTCGGGGACGGCCGGGCGGCCCGGCGCGTCGACGGCCGGCGCGCCGGTGAGGGGCGGCGCCGATCCTGCCGCGAAGACTACCACCGGGGCCGACAGCCGCCCCGGGCCGCGGGTCAGGCCACGCCGGCCAGGCTCAGCACCAGGACCCGCAGCAGGACGACGCCGAGGAACACGATGAGGAAGGCCACGTCCAGGCCGATGCCGCCCAGGTTCACCGGCGGCACGGCACGACGCACGGGGCGCAGCAACGGGTCGGTGGCCCCGTACACGCCGCTGGCCAGCACGAGGGCCGCCCCGGTGGGGCGCCAGTGGCGGGCGAACGACTGCGTGACGTCCAGGACGATCCGCACGGTCAGCGCCGCGAGCACCACCGTCAGGGCGAGGTAGGCGAGGGCGAGGAGCAGCTGCATGGGCGCCTCAGTCGCCGTCGAACGGGGAGTCGACCGCGCCGGACTCGCCCTGCTCGGCGCCGACGACGTCCACGGTGGCCGGGGTCAGCAGGAACACCTTGCTGGTGATGCGGGAGATCGAGCCGTGCAGGCCGAAGACGAGGCCGGCCGCGAAGTCCACGAGGCGCTTGGCCTCGTTCTCACCGAGGTCGGTCACGTTCATGATCACGGGGACGCCGGAGCGGAAGGCCTCGCCGATCGCCTTCGCGTCGTTGTAGGAGCGGGGGTGGACGGTGGACAGGGTGTGCACGGAGGCTCCTTCGGCAGACGACGCTGCGGCTCGCTTGATGGGGGTCACCGGGGCCCGGTAGCCCGGGTCGACCGGCTCGGGACGCGCCGGACGCCGGGGTTCGACGGGTTCGGCCGCGGTGGAGCCGGACGGGATCACGGGCTCCGGCCGTTCGGCCGGCTCGGGATCGCGGACCGCAGCGGGGCGGACGGCCTCCATGTGGGGGTCGGTGTCCGGCTCCGCGGGGCGTCGCGCCTCGACGACCTCGTGTCGGGTCGCGGCCTCCCGCTCGGTGGCACGGGGCTGCTCGTCGTACTCGTCGCCGTCGGCCAGGCCGAGGTAGATCATCGTCTTCTTCAGGGCACCAGCCATGAGTCTTCCTTCACCACGTCCTCCGGCCCCGGGGGCCGCCGTCGTTCGTCGTCGGTGCGCATGCGTCCGCACGGTCCTGTCGCGTCCCGCCGGGACGCGCGGGGTCAACGTTAGCCCACCGCGTCCCGGGCCCCCAGAACGTCGGAGCCGATGCGCACCTGTGTCGCCCCTGCGCGCACGGCCGCCTCGAGGTCCGCGCTCATCCCCATGGACAGCGCGGTGGCCTCCGGATGCGTCTGCCGCACGCGCCCGCCGAGAGCGGCGAGCCGGCGGAACGCGTCCTCCGGGTCCAGGCCGCGCGGTGCCACGCACATCAGCCCGCCCAGCCGCAGGCCCGGCAGGCCGGCGACGACGGCCGCGAGGGCGGGGACGTCCTCGGGGCGGGCGCCGCCGCGCGGGCCGATCCCCTCGGGACGGTCCTCGTCGGCGCGGTCGTCGACATCCACCTGCACGAGGCACTCCAGGTCGGGGATCGCGGCCTCGGGCTCGCGCTCGCGCCGCAGCACGAGCGCCCGCGAGAGCGCCTCGGCCAGTTCGGGTCGGTCCACCGACTCCACCACGGACGCGTAGCGCACCACGTACTTGGCCTTGTTGGTCTGCAGCTGGCCCACGAAGTGCCAGCGCGGGGCGTCCGCCCCCAGGGCCGCAGCGACGGCCTCGGCCTTGGGCCGGGCCTCCTGGTCGCGGTTCTCCCCCACGTCGGTCACGCCGAGCGCGGTGAGGCGCACGACGTCCTCGGCGGGGTGGGTCTTGGTCACGACGACGAGCGCGGGCTCCGCCTCGCGCCCGGCGTCCCGCGCGGCGTCGGCGATGCGGGAGTGCACCGCGGCGAGCGCGTCGGCGATCTCCCGGGCGCGGGGGTCCGTCGGGGTCGGCCCGGCGGTGGCGGGGGCGGTCATGCGTCTCCTCTCGGGGTGGTGGCGTCGGGGTCGGCGCGCCAGACGAGGCCGGCGAACCGGCCCTCACCGGGCGCCCGACGGTGCGAGAACAGGCGCTCGTCCTCCCGCGTGCACACGTCGATCGTCGCGGCGGCCACCCCGCGGGCACGGAGGACCTCCGCGGCGCCGGCGGGCAGGTCGAGGGCGGGGGTGCCCCAGGACGTGGTGGCGGCGGTCGCCGGGAGGCGGGCGGCGGCGTCGTCGCGCATGGCCGCGGGCACCTCGTAGCAGCGGCCGCACACGCCGGGGCCGATCCAGGCGCGCAGGCCGGGACCGGCCCGGTCGGCCTCCGGACGCAGGGAGAGCAGCCGATCGACGGTCGCCTCCAGGACGCCCTCCAGCAGCCCGCGTCGCCCGGCGTGGGCCACGGCGGTCGCGCCGGTCGTCTCGTCGACGAGGACCACGGGGAGGCAGTCGGCCACCATGACGGCCAGCGGCCGGGACCCGTCGCGGCTCACGGCGGCGTCGGCCACGGGGGCCGGGGCACCGCCGCGCCCGGGCCCGTCCGCCCACACGACGTCGGCCGAGTGCACCTGGTCCAGATAGAGCGTGGCGCCCTCGGGGACCCCCATCACGCGCTCCAGGGCGCGACGGGCGGCGCTGACGCGAGCGAGCCCCTCGGCCTCGTCCGGCGGGACCACGTGCAGCGCGAGGTTGCCGGCGGCCACGGAGGTCCAGGCGACGTGCACGGCGCCCGTCGCGGTGCGGACGGTCTCGCGGTGCACGAAGGGGCCGGCGGGGACCCGTGTGGTCCCGGCCGGCCCCTCCGCGGCCGTCACTTGAGGAAGTCCGGGACGTCCAGGTCCGAGGACCCGGCGCCGAGGTCCGGCTCCACCACGGTGGGCAGGTCCTGCTGGCGGCGCGGCTGCTGCTCCTGCGGGGCCAGCGGCACGGTGCCGCGCACGGCGGGGCGCTCGGCCTGCTGCGGCGGGGCCGGGGCGGCCGGCTGCGGCTGGGCGGGGACGGGCTGCGGCTGCGCGGGGGCCGCGGCCCGCTGCGGGGCCGCCTGCTGCTGCTGCGCGGCCTGCGGGGCGGCCGGGGCGGAGGTGACGTCCACCTTGTCGAAGCCCGCGGCGATCACGGTCACGCGCACCTCGTCGCCGAGGGCGTCGTCGATGACCGCGCCGAAGATGATGTTGGCCTCCGGGTGGGCGACCTCCTGGACCAGTCGCGCGGCCTCGTTGATCTCGAAGAGGCCGAGGTCGGAGCCGCCCTGGATGGAGAGCAGCACGCCGTACGCGCCGTCGATGGAGGCCTCGAGCAGCGGCGAGGCGATCGCCAGCTCGGCCGCCTTGACGGCGCGGTCCTCGCCCTGCGCGTGGCCGATGCCCATGAGCGCGGAGCCCGCGCCCTGCATCACGGACTTCACGTCCGCGAAGTCGAGGTTGATCAGGCCCGGGGTGGTGATCAGGTCGGTGATGCCCTGGACGCCGGAGAGGAGCACCTGGTCCGCCTGACGGAAGGCGTCCATGACCGAGACGTTGCGGTCCGAGATGGACAGCAGGCGGTCGTTCGGGATCACGATGAGGGTGTCGACCTCGTCCCGCAGGGCGTCGATGCCCGCCTCGGCGGAGCCGGCGCGACGGCGGCCCTCGAACGTGAACGGACGGGTCACGACGCCGATGGTCAGGGCGCCGAGCGAGCGCGCGATGCGGGCCACGACGGGCGCTCCGCCGGTGCCGGTGCCGCCGCCCTCGCCCGCGGTCACGAACACCATGTCCGCGCCCCGCAGGACCTCCTCGATCTCCTCCGCGTGGTCCTCGGCGGCCTGGCGGCCGACCTCGGGGTTCGCGCCCGCGCCGAGTCCACGGGTGAGCTCGCGGCCCACGTCCAGCTTCACGTCCGCGTCCGACATCAGCAGCGCCTGGGCGTCCGTGTTGATGGCGATGAACTCCACGCCGCGGAGCCCCACCTCGATCATGCGGTTCACGGCGTTCACGCCGCCGCCGCCGATGCCGACGACCTTGATGACGGCCAGGTAGTTCTGGGGTGCAGCCACGGTGTTGGTTCCCTTTGTTCGAGATCTCGAGAGGTCAGCGCGAGGCACATCGCCCCGGTGATCGGCGGCCACCCGGGGTGGACACCTTCAAGCACAGCGTGAAGCGAGCCTCGCGCGCGTTCGGGTCCACCGTACTGGGAGGCCCGCGTCACGTGCAAAAGAAAACGGCGTGTCCACGCGGAAAAGACGGCCTCAACATCAACTTTCACGTGAGACTCGAAGGACCAGCAGCCGCGGTGAGGACCCCCCGACTCGCACGAGGTCCCGCGCCCCGACCTTCACCTTCACGTTCTACTGGAGACTCCTGTGGCCCCGGTTCAGCGCGTGATCGGCCGCGTGGGCACGGAGACGTCGATCTCGGCGACGCCGCCCGCCGCGGATCCGTGCCGCTCGTCCGCCAGGAACGCCTCGGCCACGGACCCCTTGAGACCGGCGTCCTGCGCGTCGCCCCAGACCAGGGTCACCCCGCCCTCGAGCGCCAGACGGACCTGGCCCGGGCCCCGAGAGTCCGCGGTCTCGACACGATCGGCCACGGACTCCGGCAGCGCGGCCAGCACCTCGGCCACCTCGGCGCGCTCCTCCTGCGCCCGGTGCGCCAGCTCCTCCGAGAACGCGGGGAGGTCCTCCCCCTCGAGCCGCTCCTCCGGCACTCCCGTCAGGACGGTGCCGTCCGCGAGCAGCAGCTGCACGCCGTCGTCGCCGTCCCGCCGGGCCCGCGCCTCGTGCTCCCGGACCACGACCTCCAGGCCGGTGGGCAGGCGGGGCACGGTCTGGACCTCGGCCACCCCGGGCAGACCGCCGACCAGCTCGCGCACGCGGCCGGCGCCGACGCGGGACAGCGGCACGCCGTACACGGGCTCCAGGCGCTCCTGGACGTCGGTGGCGGAGACGTGGCGGGTGCCGGTGACCTCGACGCGGTCCACCGCGAGCACGGGCGAGAAGAACACGACCGAGCCCAGGGCGCCCAGCACCGCGAGCACCGCGGCCGCCACACCCCAGCGGGTGGCGCGGCGCCGGCGCGCGGTGCGGCCCGGGAATCGGACCACGGTGGAGGCGTCGGCCCCGGCTGGTGCGACCGGCGGCGTCCCGCGGCCGAGCCTCACGGGTGGGCGACGCCGGGCGCCGCGTCCCGACCGAGCTCGGCCAGCAGGTCCGCACCCAAGGCGGTGACGTCCCCCGCGCCCATCGTCAGGACGACGTCGCCGGCCGTGGCGCCCGCCGCGAGCGAGCGCACCGCCTCGGCCCGGTCCTCAGCGACGACGCGGTCTTCGGCGGCGCCCGTCGTGAGGCGGGAGGCGATGAGGGACGAGTCGACGCCGGGCATCGGCTCCTCCCGAGCCGCGTACACGGGCAGCACGCGCACCGCGTCCGCCCCGGAGAGGGCGGCGGCGAACTCGGCGGCGAAGTCCCGGGTGCGGGAGAACAGGTGGGGCTGGAACAGGACGTGCACGCGGGCGTCGCCGGCCACGGCACGGCCGGCGGAGACCGCGGCGGCCACCTCCGTGGGATGGTGCGCGTAGTCGTCGAAGACCCGCACGCCGCGCGCGGCGCCGCGGAACTCGAAGCGGCGGGCCGTGCCCCGGAAGGCCTCCACGCCCCGCACGGCGGCCTCGAAGGCCATGCCCGCCCGGACGGCGGCCAGGACCACAGCGGCGGCGTTCAGCGCGTTGTGCCGGCCGGGCACCTGCAGATGCAGGGTGCGCTCCGGGCCGCCCGCCATCCGGAACGTGGCGCGCTGGCCCACTCCGGTCTCGCCCGGCTCCACCGCGAGGTCGGTGACCAGCAGGTCCGGCGCCACGCCGTCACGGGGCGCCGAGCCGTAGGTCACGACGTCGGCGGCCGCGTGCTCCCGTGCCCAGGCGGCCAGGTCCGCCGCGCCGGCGTCGTCGAGGCAGGCCACGAGGACCCCGCCCTGGGCGGCGGCCGGCAGCCCGCCCGCGAAGTCCCGGAAGACCTGGTGCACCGCCTCCTCGGTCCCGTAGTGGTCCAGGTGGTCGGCCTCCACGGTCGTGACGATCCCGATCGTGCTCGGGTAGTTCACCAGGGTGCCGTCGGACTCGTCGGCCTCCGCGATGAACCACTCGCCCCGGCCCGCCCGGGCGTTGGTGCCGAGCCCGGCGACGGCGGCGCCGACCGCGAACGTGGGGTCCCAGCCGGCGTCGGAGAAGGCCATGGCGGCCATGGAGGACGTGGTGGTCTTCCCGTGCGTGCCGGCGACGGCCAGCACCCGGTGGCCGCGCATGGCCAGGGCGAGGCCCTCGGAACGGTGCAGCACGCGCAGTCCGCGCGCCACGGCGGCGTCGTGCTCCGGGTTGCCCGGCCCGGCGATCGAGGAGGCGATCACCGTGGTGACGTCCCGGCCGAGATGCGCGGCATCGTAGCCGACCGTGATCCGGGCACCGCCCGCGGCGAGCTCGCGCATCACGGGCAGGTCCTTCGCGTCGGAGCCGGACACCGCGACGCCCTGCTCCTGGAGGATGCGGGCGACCCCCGACACGCCGACGCCGCCGATCCCCAGCAGGTGCACGCGGCCCAGGTCGGCGAAGCGGCCCTCGGCCGCGGGACGGGTGCTCTCGTCTCGGCTCATCGCCGGGCTCCTTCCTGGGCGGCCGAGCGCACGAGGCCGGCCATGGTGACGTCCGCGTCCCGGACGCCGAAGCGGGCGGCCGCCTCCCCCATGCGCGCGAGACGCTCAGGGTCGGTCGCCAGCGGGATCAGCTGACGCTGCACCCACGCGCGCCCGAAGGCGTCGTCGCGGACGAGCAGCGCTCCCTCCGCCTCCACCACGGGGCGGGCGTTGAGCGCCTGCTCGCCGTTGCCGATGGGCAGGGGGACGTAGACGGCGGGCAGGCCGACCGCGGACACCTCGCAGACCGTGCCGGCGCCCGAGCGGGCGACGATCAGGTCGGCGGCGGCGTAGGCCTGCTCCATGCCCGCCAGGTACTCCCGCTGGACGTAGCCGTCCCGGACCAGCAGGCTGCCGTCGTCCTCGGTGAGGGCCTTGTCCCGACCGGTCAGGTGGAACACCTGCAGACCGGCGTCCAGGAGGTCGCCCAGCGCGGCGCGCACGGTGCGGTTCACGGCCAGCGCACCCGAGCTGCCGCCGGTCACCACGACGGTGGTCCGGTCCGGGTCGAGGCCGAGGGCCTCACGGGCGGCACGGCGGGCGGCCGCCCGGTCCAGACCGGAGATCTCGGGGCGCATCGGCATGCCCACCCAGCGGGCGCCGCGGAGGCGGGTGTCCGGCAGGGCGGTGCCGACGTGCGTGGCCCGCAGGGCGCCGATGCGGTTGGCCAGGCCGGGGCGGGCGTTGGCCTCGTGGACCACCACGGGCACACCGGCACGGAACGCGGCGAGGTAGACGGGGGTCGCGACGTAGCCGCCCACGCCCACGACGACGTCGGCGCGCCGGTCCCGCAGGATCCGGGCCGCCGTGGCGACCGCGGCGCGCATGCGGGCCGGGAAGCGGACGACGTCCATCGACGGGCGGCGCGGCATCGGGACCCGGTCGATCAGGTCGAGCTCGTAGCCCGCCTCGGGGACGAGACGCGTCTCCATGCCGGAGGCGGTGCCGACCATGGTGCACTCGACGGGACCGCCGCCGTCGCCCTCCAGGGCGCGGGCGATGGCGAGCATCGGGGAGATGTGGCCGGCGGTGCCGCCGCCGGCCAGCACCACCCGCAGGGGTCCGGAGGGATGAGAGGTCTGCGTCATCGGGGCTCCTGGAGGGCGGGGGTGGGGATCACGGGGAGGGGGTCGGTGTCCGGCTCGTCCGCCTGGGGGCGGGCGTCCGGCTGGGCGGCACGGCGGCGCTCGTGGCGGGCGAAGGCCAGCACGATGCCGACCGCGCTCAAGGACAGGGTGAGCGCGGAACCACCATAGGAGATGAAGGGCAGCGGGACGCCCACCACGGGGATGACCCCGGAGACCATCGCGATGTTGACGGCCGCCTGGCCCACCAGCCAGGCCAGGATCCCCCACGTGGACAGGCGGATGAACGTGGACGTGGTCCCGGCGGCGACGCGGTAGATGCCGATCGCCAGGCCGAGGTAGGCCAGCAGCACCACCAGCGTGCCCACGAGCCCGAGCTCCTCGCCGAGGATGGTGAAGATGAAGTCGTTCTCGGCCTCCGGGATGTAGCTCCACTTCTGTCGGGACTGGCCGAGGCCCGCGCCCCACCAGCCGCCGGAGGCCAGGGCGTACATCCCGTGCGCCGGCTGGAAGCAGGGGTCGGTGGCGTCCGAGCAGTCCCCCATCCAGGCCTGCACCCGGACCATGCGGTGCGGGGCGAGGAGGGTCAGGGCCAGGATGCCCAGCACGCTCAGCGCCAGGAAGGTGAGGAAGACCCCCCAATGGGTGCCGGCCACGTACAGCACCGTGGCCAGCACGATCGCGAGGATGATCGCGGTCCCGAGGTCGCTGCCCGCCATCACCAGGACCAGCAGCAACAGGCCGCCGGGCAGCACCGGGATCAGCGCGTGCCGCACCTGGGTGACGAGGCGGTGCTTGCGCTCCAGGACCGCCGCCGCCCACAGGGCCAGGGCGAGCTTGGCGGCCTCGGAGGGCTGCATCCGGAACCCGCCGATGCCCAGCCAGTTGCGATTGCCGCCCACGGTGACGCCGAGCGGGGAGAACGCGACCAGCGCGAGCAGGATCACGGCCACGCCGAACGCCGGCCAGGCGAGCGCCTTGAGGACGCGCACCGGCAGGCGCGAGAACACGAGCAGGGCCGCCACGCCCGCCACCGCCCAGGCGCTCTGGCGCAGGAACAGCGCGTACGAGCCGCCGCCGGTGCCGATCGCCTCGACGGAGGACGAAGAGAGCACCATCACGAGCCCCAGCACGGTGAGCAGGGCGGTGCAGCCGCTGATGAGCAGGACCGACAGGTCGAGGGCGCGGCGGCCCTCGAGGACCCGCCACATCCGGCGCAGGATCCGCTCCCGGTGCTCGGGGGCGTCGTCGGCCGCGCGGGGGCGGACCGGGCGGAGCTCGATCGGGGACATGGCCCTCCTCACGGGGGAAGCGAGACGGTCGGGTGGCGGCGGGTCAGTCGGCGTCGGGCGCGGCGTCGTCGTGCACGTCCCAGCCGTGCTCGCGCATCAGCCCGGCAACGGCCTCGATGAACGCGTCGCCGCGGGCCGCGTAGGAGCGGAACTGATCCATCGACGCTGCGGCGGGCGCCATGAGCACGATGTCGCCGGGGCGGGCCAGGCCGTCGGCCACACGCACCGCCTCGGCCATCACGGCCGCACCGTCGGCGGGGCCGGTGCCGTCGGCCGCGGCGAGGGGGGCGTGGACGGGGACCTCGGGGGCGTGCGCGGCCAGGGCCGCGCGCAGGGCGGAGGTGTCCCGGCCCAGGAGCACCACCGCGCGGAGCCGGTGGGCGTGCGCGGCCACCAGCTCGTGATAGGTCACGCCCTTGGGCAGGCCGCCGGCCAGCCACACCACGGAGCTGAACGCCGCCAGCGACGCGTCCGCGGCGTGGGGGTTCGTCGCCTTGGAGTCGTTGACCCACATGACGTCGCGTGAGGTGGCCACGAGCTGGATGCGGTGCTCTCCGCGGTCGTAGGAGCGCAGGCCCTCGGCCACGGCCGCGGGGCTCACCCCGACGGCCCGGGTCAGCGCCGCCGCGGCGGCCGCGTTGGCCACGGTGTGGCGCGGCGCCACCGGGCCCAGGTCGGCGCGCTCGGCCAGGGCGATCGCCTCGTGGCGCCGGTTGTCCAGGAACGCACGGTCCACGAGGATCCCGTCCACGACGCCGATGTCGGACAGGCCCGGGGTGTCCGTGGTGAAGCCGATCGCGCGGCAGCCCTCCTGGACGTCCGCGCGCTCCACGAGGGTGCGGGTCAGCGGGTCCTGCTCGTTGAACACGCAGGCCACCCGCGTGTTCGCATACACCTTGCCCTTGGCGGCGGCGTACTCCTCCATCGAGCCGTGCCAGTCCACGTGGTCCTCGGCCAGGTTCAGCACCGCAGACGACGCCGGGGCCAGGCCGTGCGTCCAGTGCAGCTGGAAGCTGGAGAGCTCGAGGGCGAGCACGTCGAAGCCCTGCGGGTCGCGGATCGCGTCGAGCACGGGGGTGCCGACGTTGCCGCAGGCCACCGCCCGGCGCCCGTCGGCCCGCAGGATGGCCTCGACCATCGTCACGGTCGTCGTCTTGCCGTTCGTGCCCGTCAGGCACACCCAGTCGGCGGTCTTCCGGCCGGCGCGCTCGCGCAGCCGCCAGGCGAGTTCGACGTCGGACCAGATCGGCAGGCCCGCCGCGTGGGCGGCCATCAGCAGCGGCTGGTCCGGCCGCCAGCCCGGGGAGGTCACGACGAGGTCCGCGGCGGCGCCGTCGACCTCGGGCAGCGCCTGCGTGGCCGCCCGGTCCAGCAGGACCTCGCGGACCCCCACGATCCGCAGGGTCTCGGCGCGCGCCCGGTTCTCCGGCCCGTCATCGCCTTCCACCACCACGACGGCGGCGCCCAGCTCGGCCAGGGTGTCGGCCACGGAGAAGCCGGTGAGGCCCAGGCCCGTGACGACGACACGCAGGCCGGCCCACCCCGGAGCGTCCCAGGACGTGAGGTCGGCGGTGCGGGCGGTGTCGGCGCGGGGCCGGCGCACCGGTGCGGGCGCGGCGTCGGACGCGGGGCCGGTCACGGGGTCACCCCCGCGAGGCCGCCCTGGCGGATGAGCCAGTCGCCGTAGAAGATCGCGAGCCCCACGGTGACGCACATCAGGGACAGCAGCCAGAAGCGGACCACGACGGTCACCTCGGCCCAGCCCTTGAGCTCGAAGTGGTGCTGCAGCGGCGCCATGAGGAACACGCGCTTGCCGCCGGAGACCTTGAACCAGCCCACCTGGATGATGACGGAGAGGGTGATCGCGACCATGAGGCCGGCCAGCACGGCCACCAGGATCTCGGTGCGCGTGAAGATCGCGAAGCCGGCCAGGGCGCCGCCCAGGCCCAGGGAGCCGGTGTCCCCCATGAAGATCTTGGCCGGGGAGGTGTTCCACCAGAGGAAGCCCAGCAGGCTGCCCGTGAGGATCGCCGCGAGCAGGGCGAGGTCCATGGGGTCGCGGACCTCGTAGCAGCCGCGGGTGCCCTCGAGCGCGCAGGACTGGCTCGACTGGAAGAGCGATATCAGGACGTAGGCGCCCGTGATCATGGCGGTGGCGCCCGTGGCGAGCCCGTCGAGGCCGTCCGTGAGGTTCACGGCGTTCGTGGTGGCGGTGGTGATGAGGTTCGACCAGATCACGAACAGGATGACGCCGATCGCGGGTCCGGCGAAGGCCAGGTCGAGCCACGGGATGTCCCGGGCGAAGGAGATCGCCGTCGAGGCGGGGGTCAGGCCCCGCTCGTCCGGGAAGTTCAGGGCGAGGACCGCGAAGGCGGTGCCGATCAGGGCCTGGAGGATGATCTTGCCGCGCGGCGTCAGGCCGAGCGAGCGCTGCTTCGTGATCTTCGTGAAGTCGTCCACGAAACCGACGAAGGCCATGCCCACCGTGAGCAGCAGCAGGATCAGGCCGGAGGCCGTGGGCCCGCCGAAGTCGACGCCGAACACCGCGAGCAGCCCGTGGGTGATCAGGTACGCCAGCACCATGGAGCCGATGATGACCGCGCCGCCCATCGTGGGCGTGCCGCGCTTGGTCTTGTGGGTGGTCGGGCCGTCGTCGCGGACGAACTGGCCGTATCCGCGCTTGACGAGGAACCTGATGAACAGCGGGGTGCCGACGGCCGAGAGGACCAGGCCGAGCACGCCGCCGATGAGCAGTCCGATCACGGTCGGGACTCCTTCGGGGAGGCGGAGGGGGCGGCGACGGCGTCGGCCGTGGCGAGGCGCTCGCCGAGGGCCGCGAGCCCGACGCCGTTGGAGGACTTGACGAGGACGAGGTCGCCGGGGCGCAGGTGCTCGGCGAGGAACGCCTCGGCCTGCGCGGCGTCGTCGACGAAGTGCGCCTCCTCGCCCCAGCTGCCCTCGTTGAGGGCGCCGATGTAGAGCGGCCGGGCTCCGGCGCCCACCACCAGCAGCTGGGCGATGTTCAGGCGCACCACGGACTCGCCCACGAGGGTGTGCTCACGGACGCGGGCATCGCCGAGCTCGAGCATCTCCCCCAGGACGGCCCAGGTGCGGCGGCCGCTGGAGCGGCCGAGGGTGGCCAGCGTCCGCAGCGCGGCGCGCATGGACTCGGGGTTGGCGTTGTACGCGTCGTTGATGATCGTGACGCCGTCCGCGCGGTCGGTGCGCTCCATCCGGAAGCGGCTGGCGGGCCCGAGCCCGTCGAGACCACGGGCGATCTCGGCCGGGTCCATGCCGGCGGCGTGGGCGGCCGCGGCGGCGGCCAGCACGTTGTGCACGTGGTGCAGGCCGGTCAGTCCGGAGGCGACCGGATGCCGCACGGCGGCCTCATCCGTCCCGACCTGCAGGTCGAAGACGGGGCGCTCCTGGTCGTCGGCTCGCACGTCCCGTGCGGCGACGAGTCCCGACGCGCGGCCGGCGGCCACGTCCTCGGCCGCGCGGGCGACGCCCCGCTCGTCCGCGGTGAACCAGGTGATCGGGGCGGCGGTCCGTGCCGCCATGCCGGCGACACGCTCGTCGTCGAGGTTGAGGACGGCGACGCCCTCGGGGCCGAGGGCCTCCACGAGCTCGCCCTTGGTGCGCGCGATGTTCGCCACGCCGCCGAAGCTGCCCGCATGGGCGGTGCCCACCATGAGCACGACGCCGATGTCCGGGCGCACGATGTCGCAGAGGTACGCGATGTTGCCGACGTGGTCCGCGCCCATCTCGACCACGAGGAAGCGCGTGTCCAGCTCCGCCCGGAACACCGTGAGCGGCACGCCGACCTCGCCGTTGTACGAGCCGACCGGTGCGACGGTGGGGCCCTGGGTGGCCAGCAGGGCAGCGAGCAGGTCCTTGGTGGTGGTCTTGCCGGCCGAGCCGGTGATGCCGATGACGGTGGTCGGGGAGTGCCCCCGGACGCGGCGCACGACCTCCCGGGCGAGCGCGCCCATCGCGAGCACGGCGTCCTCGACGATGATCGCCGGGTGCGCGGCGCCGTCGGGGGCGTGCGTGGCGCGCTCGGCGAGCACGGCGGCGGCGCCGGCACCCAGCGCGGCGTCGATGAAGTCGTGGCCGTCGGCGCGCTCCCCCGGCTTCGCCACGTAGAGCGTGCCCTCGGCGGTGACCTCCCGCGAGTCGGGGGTGACGTGCACCAGCACGGTGGCGGGGTCGAGGGTGGCCGAGAGCGTGCCGGACACGGCCTCGGCGATCTGGGCTGCGGTGAGAGCGATCATGACTCGATGACCTTACCCTCGCGGGCGGGGCCGGAGCCCGAGGCGGAGGCCGCCGCGACACGGGCGGCCAGGGCCTCGCGCAGGGCCACCCGGTCGTCCAGCGGGACGAGCTCGCCGTCGTAGTCCATCGTGGTCTCGTGCCCGCGGCCGGCCAGGAGGATGCCGTCCTGCGGCCCCGCCAGCTCCACGGCGCGGCGGATGGCCGTGGCACGGTCGGCCACCTCCTCGATCACGACCGTGCGGCCCTCCTCCCGCGCGATGCGGTCGGCCGCGGCGCGGGCGCCGGCGAGGATGTGGGCGCGGATCGGGGCCGGGTCCTCCGAGTGGGGGGTGTCGTCGGTGACGATCAGCACATCCGCCGCCCGGGCCGCGATCGCGCCCATCACGGGCCGCTTGTCACGGTCACGGTCGCCGGCGGAGCCGAACACGATCAGGGTGCGGCCGCGCGTCCCGGCCGCCGCCCGGGCGTCGGCGAGGGAGCGCAGCGCCTGGACCATGCCGTCCGGGTTGTGCGCGAAGTCGACGACGGCGTCCGGCTCGCGGCCCACGACCTCCATCCGCCCCGGGACGGCGGCAGCCAGAGGGCCCTCCCCCGCGGGCACGTCCAGGACCGCGGCGAGCGCGTCCAGGTGCTCCTCCCCCACGGCGTGCAGCACGAGCAGAACCGCGAGGGCCGCGTTGGCCACGTTGAAGCGGCCCGGCAGACCGACGGAGGCCCGCAGCTCCCGGCCCGTGGCCGCGTGGCGCAGCGTGAAGCGGTGGCCGAGGCCGTCCGGCGCGAGCTCGGCGACCTCCCAGTCCGCCCGGAGGCCGGGGTCGTGTTCGGCCAGGGCGCCCGGCGTCGGCGCGGCCGGCCCGAGGGCGAGCGTGGTGACGGGAGCGCCGGCGGCCCGGGCCATGGCGACGCCCCAGCGGGGCCCCTCGCCGCCGTCGAGCGTGATGACGGCGTGGTCGGTGCGAGCGGGGTCGAACAGACCGGCCTTGGCCGCGAAGTACTCCTGCATCGAGCCGTGCATGTCCAGGTGGTCCTGGGTCAGGTTGGTGAACCCGGCCACCGCGTAGCGCAGGCCGGCGATCCGCTGGTACGCCACGGCGTGGGAGGAGACCTCCATGACGGCGGTGTCCACCTCCTCCTCGCGCATGAGCGCCATGAGGGCGTGCAGCTGGGTGGCCTCGGGCGTGGTGAGCGTGGAGGGGACCTCCCGCTCCCCCGCGCGGATCAGGATCGTGCCCACGATGCCCGACCGGCGCCCCAGGGCCTCGAGCAGGGCGGCGGCGAGGAAGCTCGTGGTGGTCTTGCCGTTGGTGCCGGTCACGCCGAGCAGGCGCGGGCCGGTGTCGCCCCCGCCGCCGTAGACGCGGGCCGCCACGGTGCCGGCGGCGGTGCGCACGGCGTCGACCTCGAGCACCGGGACGTCGGCCAGGCCCTGCTCCGCCAGGAGCGCGCGGCCCGCCGCGTCCGTCAGGACGCCGACGGCGCCGGCCTCCAGCGCCGTGGCCGCGAACGCCGCGCCGTGGGCGCGCGCCCCCGGAACGGCGACGTAGAGGTCGCCCGGGCGCACGACACGCGAGTCGAGGCTGACCCCCGTGACGCCGTCGGCCGGGGCCGCGCCGTGGACGTGGGCCGCGATCCCCGCCTCGGCCAGCGCCTGTGCGAGGGCGGGCCAGGCCGCGGCGGGGGTGTGGGAGGGCCGGAAGGCGGCGTCCTGCTGGGCCGGGGTCAGCGGCGCAGGGGGGTCGCTCGGAGTGGTCATGGGGGTGCTCCTGGGGTGCTCGGGGCCGGAGGCGTGGGTCACCACGGCCGGTCCTGCGGATCGTCCACGAAGACGCGGTAGTCGTTCGGCTCGGCTCCGGTGGCGGGCACGTCCGCCTGGCGGAGCATGTACTCCATGATCGTGGCGGCCGCGACGGACACGTCTCGGGAGCCCTGCTTCGACGGCGGCCGATGCATGGACACGGACACCACGAAGCGGGGGTCGTCGAGCGGGGCGACGGCGGTGAAGCCGAGGTTGTAGCCGTCGTACGTGCCGGTGTCGCTCGCGGCCTCGGCGGTGGAGGACTTGCCGCCCACGCGATACCCGGGGATCGCGGCGGCCTTGCTGGTGCCCTGCGTCACGACGGTCTCCATCATGCGGAGCATCTGCGCCGCCGTCTCCTCGGAGACCACGCGGTGGGGCTCCGCGGACGACTCCCAGCGCTTCTCCGCGCCGTCGCCGTCCACCGTGGCGTCGATCAGCCGGGCCGGGATCAGCACGCCGCCGTTGGCGAGGGCCTGGTACATCTGGGCGGTGTGCAGGGTGGTCTGGGTGTAGCCCTGGCCGAAGGCCGTGGTCAGGCGCTGGCGGCCGTCCCACTGTTCGGGCGGGACGAGGACGCTGCCCGCCTGCTGCGGCAGGCCGAGGTCGATGGGCTGGCCGACCCCGAAGGAGCGCATGTACTCGTAGCGCTGCTCGTCCGTGATCTTCTCGGCGATCTGCACCGTGCCCGTGTTGTAGGAGCGCGCGTAGATGCCTGCCACGGTCATGTCGAACGTCGGGTGCGGGGAGAAGTCCCGGATGGTCTGCCCGTCGAAGTCCTGGCTGCCGGGGACGGTGAAGCCGTCCGTGGCGGTGACCTTCCCGGCGTCGACGGCGGCCGCGATCGGCAGCGCCTTGCCCGTGGAGCCCGGCTCGTACGGCGTGCTCATCACGGTGGAGGTGCGGAAGTTCCCCTCGGTGGCGTCGGGGTCGGCGGGGTCCACCGTGGTGGAGTCCGCCATGACGATCACGTCGCCCGTCTTCACGTCCATCACGACGGCGTTCGCCCACTCCGCCTCGTACTCGGCGGCGAGGGCGCCGAGGGTCTCCTGCGCGAACCACTGGGCGTCCTTGTCCACGGTCAGGCGCAGGTCGGCGCCGTCCACGGCCGGAACCTCCTCGAGCGGGGCGTTGGGGATGCGGATGCCGTCTGCGCCCACCTCGAACGTGCGGGTGCCCGGGGTGCCGGTCATGACGTCGTCCTGGCTGAGCTCGAGGCCCTCGAGGGCGGTGCCGTCGCCACCCATGAAGCCGATGATGCTGCCGGCGACCGACCCGTTCGGGTAGGTGCGGCGGTCCACCGCCTCGGAGAGCAGGCCCGGCACGTTGAGGGCCATGGCCGCATCCCGCACCTCCGGGGTCACGGAGCGACGCACCACGGCGTACGGGCGGGAGCCGATGGTGGCCTCGCGCACCTCCTCCTCCGACATGCCGAGCACCTCGGCCAGGCTGGCCAGGCGGGAGTCCACGTCCACCAGCACGGTCTCCCGGGCCTCGCGGTCCCATTCGTTGAAGTCCTTGACGAGGCGCTGGTCCACGACGATGTCGTAGCGGCGCACGCTGGCGGCCAGCACGTCGCCGTCGCGGTCCAGGATGGACCCGCGCTGCGGCAGGGTCTCCTGGTGGGTCAGGCGCTGGTCCATGGCCGCCGCGGCCTGCCCCGTGGGGTCGATGCCCTGCACGTAGACGAGCCGCAGTGCGAGCCCGCCGAGCAGGACGAAGACGAGCAGGAGAAGGATGCGGGTGCGCACGGCGGGGTGCCCGGGAGCGGGCCCGACCGTCGATCCGCCGCGGGGAAGGTGCGAGGCGGGACGGTCGATCAACGGTCGGCGGCGTCCTGGTCGGGGGCGGCGGAGGCGTCCTCGCCGCCGAGGGTGCGCGGTCCCTCGATCTCGTCCTGGCCGTCGCCGGCCGTCCCCTGGCGGACCGCGTCCGCGTCCGCCGGCGGCGCGACGTAGGTGGCGGAGATGTCGCCGTCCTGGGCCGCCTGGGCCTCGCCGCTGAACTGGCCCGTGCCCGCGTCCACGGAGGCGGTGCCGGCGGGGGCGACCATCCCGAGGGCGTCGGCGCGCGCGGCCAGGTTCTGCGGCGCCTCGAGGTGGCCCACCTGTTCGGCCAGCCGCTCATTGGTCTCGGTGACGGCCTGCTGCTCCTGGCGCAGGTCCAGGAGGGCGTACTGCCGGTTGGACATCGTGATGTTCATGACGAGCACCGCCGCGAGCGCGGCGAGCACCACGAGGACGCACAGCACGGTCACCCCGGAGCGGGATCGGGGCAGCGGGGCGGGCACCACCGAGAGCGGCGTGCGCTCCTGCGGAGTCGGCCGCGCAGGGGCGACGGGGGTCGACCCGGGGCGCAGCGACTCTGCGATCCGTGCGTGTGCGGCCATGCTCATCTCCTCGTGCAGCGTCATGCCGTGGTCCTGGACGTCCTGATCTTCTCAACCGCACGCACTCTCGCGGAGGAGGCGCGACGGTTCTCGGAGATTTCTTCTTCGGTGGGCTTCTCGGTGCCGCGGGTGAGCACCCGCACCACGGGTTCGTGCTCCTCCAGCACCACTGGGAACCCCGGGGGCGCCGTGGACGTGGCCCACGCGCTCAGGTGCCGCTTCGTGATGCGGTCTTCGAGGGAGTGGTAGCTCATCACCACGAGGCGCCCGCCCACGTGGAGGGCGTCGAGGATGGCGGGCACGGCGGCGTCGAGGATGTCGAGCTCCTCGTTCACGGCGATGCGCAGGGCCTGGAAGGTGCGCTTGGCCGGGTGCCCGCCGGTGGCACCCGCGGCGACGGGGACGGCCGAGCGGATCACCTCGACGAGGCGGCCGGTGGTCTCGATGGGGGCCTCGTCGCGGGCCCGGACGATGGCCCGTGCGATGGGGCCGGCGAAGCGCTCCTCGCCGTCGCGACGGATGATGCGGCGCAGCTCCTGCTCGTCCAGCTCCGCCACGAGCGTCGCGGCGGAGCGCTCGGCGGTGTCGTCCATGCGCATGTCCAGCGGAGCGTCGTAGGAGTAGGCGAAGCCGCGCTCCCGGTCGTCCAGCTGGTAGGAGGACACACCGAGGTCGTAGAGCGCGGCGTCGACCTTCGTGACGCCCGCGGCGGCCATGGCCTCGGGCACCCGGTCGTAGGTGCCGTGGAAGGGGATCAGGCGCTCGGCGAGGGGGCCGAGGCGCTCGACGGCCATGGCCTGGGCGTGGACGTCGCGGTCGATGCCGATGACGCGCAGGTGGGGGAACCGGGTCAGCAGGGCCTCGGTGTGCCCGCCCATGCCCAGCGTGCCGTCGACGGCGACGGGCGTACGGCCGGCCTCGAGCGCGGCCTGGACGGCGGGGGCGAGGAGGTCGACGACGCGGTCCCGCATCACGGGCAGGTGGCGGTCCTCGGGGCGCGGCTGGCCTGCGTCCACTCTCGACCTCCTGCTCACATCGCGGTCCTGGCGGACCTCGGGCGGGATCCCCATCCGTCCGCCGCCGCGCCTGGCCCAGGGGAAGACGGGTCAGGTGCGGCGGCGTCGGCTGGAGGTCTCGCTCGAGGTCGGGTGGTCATGGTCAGAAGACGCCGGGCAGGACGTCCTCGTCGGTCTCGGAGAAGGCGGCTTCCTGCTCGGCGAGGTAGGTGTTCCAGGACTCCGAGTCCCAGATCTCCACTCGCGTCCCCGCGCCGATCACGGTCACGTCCCGGTCCAGCCCCGCGTACTGTCGCAGCGGCGCCGGCACGGTCACCCGACCCTGCTTGTCCGGGACCTCGTCCGACGCCCCCGAGAGGAAGACGCGGATGTAGTCACGGGCCTGGCGGGAGGACAGTGGAGCCGACCTCATCTGCTCGTGGACCCGCTCGAACTCACGAGCGCTGAACACGTAGATGCAGCGCTCCTGACCCCGGGTCAGGACCAGCCCCTCCGCCAGCTCCTCGCGGAACTTGGCGGGGAGGATCAGCCGGGACTTCTCGTCGAGCCGGGGGGTGTACGTGCCCAAGAACACGGCAGACCCCCTGGCTCGTCAAGCGGTCCCTCCCGACCAAGGTCGGGACCCATGCTCTCTCCTTCCCTCCACATTACCCCACTTCCCTCCACCATCAACCCCGGACGCGGGTCCCGGCGCCACGGGCGTGTCGAGGCCCCCCGAGTCCGGCGCGCCATCCCGCGGGTCCCGGGGCCGGCGTCGCCGTGGAGGGACGTGGAGGACCGGTGGGCCCCGGTGGAGGGCCGCGGCGACGACGGAGCCTCGGGCAGCGGAAAGGCCCCGATCCGGAGCGGATCGGGGCCTGGAGTGGAGGATAGTGGGGGCCCGGCGGGCCAGGCGCTCAGTCGCCTCCGGCGCGCCGCTCGTCCCAGCGCCGCTCGAGGCGGCCCATGAAGTCGCCGCCTCCCTGCCGTCGCGGTGCGCCCGACCGGCGGGCCTCCGGGCCCGAGGCCCCGGAGGCGACAGCGCGCGGCCGCGTGGTCAGCAGGAAGATGCCGGCCCCGATGACGACGACGCCGAGCACGCCCAGGAGGATCGCGTGGTTGGCGACCCCGAGGACCACGACGAGCAGCCCGACCACGGCGAGGACGGCCCCGGCCACGACGCGACCCACGGGCAGCCGATGCCGCCCCGTGTCCGCCATCTGGGTGGCCAGCCGGGGGTCCTCGGTGCGCAGCTGCTGCTCCAGCTGGTCCAGCATCCGCTGCTCATGCTCTGAGAGGGGCATGGCGACTCCTTCGAACGCGGCCTCCGACACCTCCGGGACCGGGAGGGGACGCCCGCGCGTCCGACTTGCCCTCCAGGATAGGACCTGCCGCCCCACCCTAGCCAGGTGGCGACGTCGCCGGCCCCGGAACCCCTCACTCCCGGTCCGGGCCTCCGGGGCCCGGCCGCGGCGCGTCCCGGCGGGCGTCGGCGCGGGCCTCGCGGCGACCCAGCAGCGACGCCGGCCGCACGGCCGCCGTCGGGAAGCGCCGGGCGACGGCGTCCAGGGCGGCCTCGGCACCGGCCCAGTCGCCCGCCTCCGACGCCTCGCCCTCCGTCCCCCAGGCGGGACCGCCGAAGAGCGCCTCCTGGGCCGGGGGCTGATCGGCCTCGTCCCCGAGGCGCTCGGCGCGCACGCCCACGAGCCGGACCGGATGCGGCCGTTCGGCGTGCAGCTCGCGGACGAGTCGCCGCGCCGGGCCGAGGAGGTCGTGGCCCGTGGCGGTCGGCCGGGCGAGGCGGGCGGTGCGGCTGCGGACCGACCCGTCCGGCGCCTTGAGGCGGACTGTGACCGCGCCGGCGGTGGCCTGCTCCGCACGCAGCCGGGCCGCGACCCGGTGGCACAGGCGCAGGACCTCCGGGTCGACGCCCGCGACGTCGACGGGGTCGACGTCGAAGGTGTGGTCCGCACCGATGCTGCGGGCCGCCGGGCGCGGGGCGACGGGACGCGGGTCGATGCCCCGGGCGAGCGACGCCCACTCCCGGCCGGCGGCCCCGAACGACGCCTCCAGTCGCGCGGGGTCCACCCGGGCGAGGTCGCCGATGGTCGCCACCCCCCGCCGGGCGAGCCGCTCGGCCGCCTTGGGGCCCACGCCCCACAGCCGGCCCACGGGCAGCGGATGGAGGAAGTCCAGGGTGCGCTCCGGCGGCACGATCAGCAGGCCGTCGGGCTTGGCCGCGGTGGACGCCGTCTTGGCCACGAACTTCACGGCCGAGCCGCCCACGGTGCACGGCAGCCCCAGCGCGGAGCGGACGCGCTCCCGGATCAGGTGGCCGATGTGCTCGGGCGGGCCGAGCCGACGGCGCGCGCCGGCGACGTCGAGGAACGCCTCGTCCACGCTGAGCTGCTCCATCACGGGGGTCACGTCCGCGAGCACGGCCATCACCTCGGCGGAGACGGCCCGGTAGAGCTGCTGGCGCGGCGGGATGACCACGAGGGGCGGGCACAGGGCGCGGGCGTGCGCCAGGGGCATCGCCGAGCGGACCCCGTAGGCCCGCGCCGCGTACGAGGCGGAGAGCACCACGGACCGGCCGCTCGGGGCGGCGACGGCGGCGGGACGCCCCTCGAGGTCGGGCCGTTCGCGCAGCTCGACGGACAGGAAGAACGCGTCCATGTCCACGTGGAGGATCGTCGCCTCATCGCGGGGTGCAGCGGGCGCGGTCTCGGACATGGACCGAGCCTATCCGGGACCGGCGATCCGTCGCGCGGCGCGGCTAGGGTGGGGCCATGCCCGCCGACGTCGCCGTCCCCCGCCCCCGTCCCGCCGACCAGGACCGCTTCCGCGCCGCCGTCGCCGACGCCCTCGACCGCCTGCTGGCGGAGCACCGGGACCTCGCCCGGGACGTCCACCCGCTGACCGCGCCCCTCGTGGACGCGATCGCGGACCTGACCGCGGGCGGCAAGCGCCTGCGCGCCGTCCTGGCCTGGCTCGGCTGGCGGGCGGCCGGTGGCGAGGCGGAGGACCCCCGCATCGCCGAGGCGGGGGCGGCGTTCGAGCTGTTCCAGGCCGCGGCGCTGATCCACGACGACATCCTGGACCGCTCGGACACCCGCCGCGGGATGCCCAGCGTGCACCGCCGCTTCGAGTCCCTCCACCGGGAGGCGGGCTGGCGGCACGCCGCGGAGCACTTCGGCGTCTCCGCCGCGATCCTCGCCGGCGACGTCGCGCTGGGGATGAGCGAGACGGCCTTCGCGCGCGTGCTCGCCGGCACGCCCCGGGAGGACCGGGCGCGGGTCGAGCTCGAGCGGATGCGCTTCGGCGTGATGGCGGGTCAGTACCTCGACGTGGTGGCCGAGATGGCCCCGGCGGCGCGCGACGCCCGCGAGGCCGAGGCGGCCGCCGAGGCGGTGGTGGAGCACAAGTCGGCGCGCTATTCGGCGGTGCACCCGCTCGCCCTCGGGGGGCTGCTGGCGGGGGCGGACGACGGGCTGGTGACCGCGTTCGCCCGGGTGTCGCTGCCGTTCGGCATGGCCTTCCAGTACCGGGACGACCTGCTCGGCGTGTTCGGCGACCCGGCGACCACGGGCAAGCCCGCGGGCGACGACCTGCGGGAGGGCAAGCAGACCGTGCTCATCGCCCGCGCCGTCGAGCTGCTCGCCCCGGACGAGGCCGCCGCGCTCGACGCGGACCTCGGCGACCCGGACCTCGGTGCGGACCGGGTGGCCCACTGGCAGGGCGTCCTCGAGGCGTGCGGCGCGCGCCGGGCCGTCGAAGAGCGGGTCGCGGCGCTCTCGCACGAGGCGGCCGGGGCCGTGGCGGGCCTGCTCGCGCACGGCGTCCCCGAGGACGTCAGCGCCGAGCTCACGCAGCTGATCGACGCCTACACGTCGCGCCGCCACTGAGCGGCACGGACCCCGCGGGCTAAGGCCGCCCGCGGGGCCGGCTCACCAGGCCAGGGCCTGGGCGCGACGCCGGATCTCGGTCTTCCGGCCGTCCCGGAGTGCGTCGATGGGCCGGCCGGGCAACGACTCGTCCTCGGTGAACAGCCAACGGAGGGCCTCCTCGTCGGAGAAGCCGGCGTCGGCCAGCAGCACGAGCGTGCCCTGCAGGGAGTCGAGCACGCCGGTCTCGGTGAGGAACAGGGCCGGCACGGACCGCACCGCGGGCTCGGGACGACGCACGGCCAGCAGGCGGCGATCATGCACGAGGTTGTGGACGCGGGTCACGCGCTGGTCGAGGTGCTCCGCCACGTCGGGCACGGAGAGCCACTCGCCCACGAGGGCGTCGAGCTCGGCGGGGATCGCGTCAGCGGGGACCGGGGTGTCGGAGGAAGTGGTGCTCACAGGCGCCAGCCTACGTGGCCGCCGACGGGCCCGGCCCATCGCGCCCCGGACGGCATAGATCTCAGTATGGTCACGAAGATCACATTCCGATAACATCGCCGAGGCTCCATGGCCGGGCGCCGACGTCGTCGGTCGACCGCGGGGGCCACGGGTCCCACCCGTCACTTCCCCGTCGTGTTCCATCCATCCGATCCGATGCCGAGGTCTGCCGTGCCCCACACCCCCGTCCGCTCCCGCTGCCTGCGCTCCGTCCTGACCGGCGGCGCGGTGCCCCTGCTGCTGCTCACCGGTCTGCCCGCCCAGGCCCACGCCCAGGAGGCGGCGGTGCACACCGTGCGCCCGGGCGACTCCCTCACCCGGATCTCGGCCGCCCGCGGCGTCTCCGTCGCCGACCTGCTGCGGTTCAACGGCCTGGGCCTGGAGACCGTGCTCTACCCGGGTGACGAGCTCCGCCTGACCGGCGCGGCGGCCCCGGCCCCGGCCGCGGGGACCTACACGGTGCAGCCGAACGACGGGTGGTGGGTCATCGCCCGCCGCACCGGCGTCTCCGCCGCGCAGCTGCAGCGGCTCAACGGCATGAGCGCGTCGAGCATGCTCCACCCGGGCATGGTCCTGACCACGCAGCGCACGGCCGCCGCACCGAAGGCCCCCGCGTCGCCCGCCCCGACCACGACCCCCGCCACCGCGCCGGCGTCGACGACCCCGACGGCGGCCGGCGGGACGGTCCGGTACACCGTGGTCTCCGGCGACTCCCTCTGGGGGATCTCCCAGCGGTTCGAGGTCTCCATCCCCCGTCTGCGCGAGCTCAACGGCCTGACGCGGGCCTCGACGCTGCACCCCGGCGACGTGCTCGTGATCTCCGACGGCACCCTCGAGGTGGAGCCGGTCTCGGCCGTCCAGGCGGTCGGCGACACCTTCCTCGGGCGCACCTACGCGCCGCACGTGACGGCCTCGGCGAACGAGAACCTGCGCCTGCTGCGCTCCGTCCCGCAGCCCACCCCCGAGCAGATGCAGCAGATCGTCCGCGAGACCGCCGAGCGGATGGGCGTGGACCCTCGCCTGGCCCTGGGCCACGCGTACACCGAGTCCCGCTTCCGCATGGCCTCGGTCTCCCCCGGCAACGCCGTGGGGGCGATGCAGGTCATCCCGATCACGGGCGAGTTCGCCTCGGAGCTGGTGGGCCGCGAGCTGAACCTGCTGGACCCCCACGACAACGCGGTGGCCGGCGTCGCGTTCATCAAGTACGTGCAGGACCGCACCCCCACCCTCGATGAGGGCATCGGGGCCTACTACCAGGGCCTCGGCGGGGTGCTGGACAGCGGCCTGAACCCGGAGGCACGGGACTACGTGGCCAAGGTGCGCGCCGCGATGGCGATGTTCTGATCCGCCGGCGGCGGACCGCCCCGAGGGGTCCGCCGCCTGTCCTACCCTGGGACGATGAGCAGCGCACGCCGCGACCCCCTCGTGGGGGGCATCGTCGACGGCCGCTACCGGGTCGTCGAGCGGCTGGCCCGGGGCGGCATGTCCACCGTCTACCTGGCCGTGGACGAGCGTCTCGACCGCCAGGTGGCGCTCAAGGTCATGCACCCGCACCTGGCGGAGGACCCCGTCCTCGTCGGCCGGTTCGAGCAGGAGGCCAAGACGACGGCGCGGCTGTCCCATCCGCACGTCGTCGCGGTCCTGGACCAGGGCCACACCGAGGCCGAGGACGGCGACGTGCTGGCCTACCTCGTGATGGAGCACGTGCCCGGCCGCACGCTGCGCACCGTCATCCGGGACCGTGCACCGCTCTCGCCCCGGGAGGCGCTGCGATTCCTGCGTCCGCTCGTCGACGGCCTGGCCGCCGCGCACGGCGCCGGACTGGTGCACCGGGACGTGAAGCCCGAGAACGTGCTCGTCCGCGACGACGGCCGGGTGACGGTCGCGGACTTCGGCCTGTCCCGCGCCGCCACGGCCCACACCATGGCCGGGCAGGCCGTCGTGGGCACACCCGCCTATCTCGCCCCCGAGCACATCGCCGGGGCGCCCGCCGACGCCCGTTCCGACGTGTACGCCGTGGGCATCATCCTGTTCGAGCTGCTCACGGGCCGCCAGCCGTACACCGCGGCGACCGCGCTGCAGGTCGCCTACCGGCACGTCCACGAGCGGGTCCCCGTGCCGTCCACGCTGCACCCCGGGCTCCCCGAGGACCTCGACGACCTCGTGCTGTGGTGCACCGAGCCGGACCCGGCCGACCGGCCCGCCGGTGCCGGCGAGCTCCTGCACCGCATCGAGGCCGTGGCGGCGGGCCTGGACCCCGACGCACCGGACCGCCGCCCCGCCGCGCAGCCCGCCGAGGGCCCGGGCGCGGACCCGGCCCCGGCCGGCCCCGCCGCCGATGGCCTCGAGGATGCGGCCCCGGACGGGAACCTGGAGACCCGGGCCCTCGACGCCGGCGACCACCACGCGACGCGCGTGCTCCCCGCCCTGGCCGAGTCCGACCTCGACGAGGACATGACCGACGTCATCGACACCCGTGCGGCGACGCACGGGGGCGACCCGCGGCCCGCCGCGCGCCCGGCGGAGCCGATCGGCCCGCTCGGGCTCGACCCCGCTCCGGCGGACCGGCATCCGGGGCGCGGCTCCCGGCGGCGGCTGCGTCGGGCGGCCCGCCGCCCCGCCCTCGACCTCGGCCAGGGCACCGGCCGGGCCGCGGCGATCGGCGCGGCCGTGACCCTGCTGCTCACCGGCGTCGCCCTGCTGCTGGGCTGGACGCTGGGCTCCGGCGGCCTCGGAGTCGGTGGTGTGGCGGTGGTCCCCGACCTCGACGGGCTGGCCCGGGAGGCGGCGGAGGAACGGCTGACCGCCGCGGGCTTCACCGCGGCGGTCACGGCCCGGCATGACGAACTCCGCACGGAGGGCACGGTCGTCGCCAGCTCACCCGCGGCCGGGGAGCCGGCGGGGCGCGGCGCCCCCGTCGAGCTCACCGTCTCCGCCGGCCCCGCGCCGGTGCCGGTGCCCGACCTGACCGGCGTCGTGATCCGGCAGGCCCACGGCGTGGCCCGGGACGCCCGATTCACCGTGGAGGTCGCGGAGCGCCGCACCGATCCCGCAGTGCCGGCCGGGGCCGTGATCGAGCAGCACCCGGCCCCCGGCGAGCAGGCGACGCCGGGCACCGCGGTCCGCGTGGTGCTCTCCGAGGGCCGCGCCGTGCGCCCGGTGCCGGACATGACCGGGCAGGATCCGGAGACGGCGCACACGACGCTGGCGGACGAGGGCTGGGACGCCCGCGTGCATCGCCTGCCGCTGCCGCTCTCCGCCCGGGGCGAGTCCCGGGTCCTGCACCAGTCCCCCGCCGCCGGGACCGCGCTGCCGGAGGGCACCGCGGTCCACGTCTGGGTCGGCTGAGCCGGGGCGTGCCCGGCCGCGCGGTCAGGCCCGCGGCGCGCGGCGCTCGGGGTGCGAGAGGGCCTCGGTGACCTTGAACGCCATCTCCAGGGACTGCTGGTGGTTCAGCCGCGGGTCGCACAGCGTCTCGTAGCGGGCGTCGAAGTCGGCCTCGTTGATCGGGTCGGAGCCGCCCAGGCACTCGGCGACGTCGTCGCCGGTCAGCTCGACGTGCATGCCGCCCGGGTGCGTGCCGAGCTCGCGGTGCACCTCGAAGAAGCCGCTGACCTCGTCCATCACGTCCTCGAACCGGCGGGTCTTGTAGCCGTTGGCCGCGGTCACGGTGTTGCCGTGCATGGGGTCGGTGACCCACACCGGCTCCAGCCCCGCGTCGCGGACGCCCTCGACGATGCCGGGCAGCACGTCCCGGATCCGCTCCGCACCCATGCGGGTGATGAAGGTCAGGCGGCCCGGCTCGCGCTCCGGGTCCAGCCGCTCGGCGAGCTCGAGCGCGTCCGCGACCGTGGTGGTCGGGCCGAGCTTCACGCCGATCGGGTTGCGGACCCGGGAGAGGAAGTCGACGTGGGCGCCGTCCACCTGGCGGGTGCGCTCGCCGATCCACAGGAAGTGGGCGCTCGTGGCGTAGGGGTCGCCGCTGCGTGAGTCCACGCGGGTCAGGGCACGTTCGTAGTCGAGCAGGAGCGCCTCGTGGGCCGAGTAGAACTCGGTGCGGCGCATGGCCTCGAAGTCCACGCCCGCGGCGTTCATGAAGCGGACCGCGCGGTCGATCTCGGCGGCCATCTCCTCGTACTGGGCGTAGGCCGGGTTGGCCATGAAGCCCTGGTTCCACTGGTGCACGCTGCGCAGATCGGCGAAGCCGCCCTGGGTGAAGGCGCGGACCAGGTTCAGGGTGGAGGCGGAGGTGTGGTACGCCTGCACCATCCGTCGGGCGTCGTGCCGGCGTGCCTGCTCGGTGAACTCGTAGCCGTTCACGATCTCGCCGCGGAAGCTGGGCAGCGTGACGCCGTCGCGGGTCTCCGTGTCCGAGGACCGCGGCTTGGCGAACTGGCCGGCGATCCGGCCCATCTTCACGACCGGCATGGAGGCGCCGTAGGTCAGCACCGCGGCCATCTGCAGGATGGTCTTCACCCGGGCGCTGATCCGGTTGGCGGTGGACCCGGCGAACGTCTCGGCGCAGTCGCCGCCCTGCAGGAGGAACGCGCGGCCCTGGGCGACGTCGGCCAGACGGGCGCGCAGCAGGTCGACCTCGCCCGCGAAGACGAGCGGGGGCAGGGCGCTCAGCTCGGCGACGGCGGCGCGGTGATCGGCCTCGTCCGCCCAGGACGGCGCCTGTGCGATCGGCAGCGAGCGCCAGTGGTCCAGGCCGGGGATGTCGGCGGCGCCCTCCGAGATGGCGGTGCCGAAGGCCAGGATCTTCTCGCGGGGGTCTTCAGTCATGTGCACCAGGCTAGGGGCCGCGTGCCGCGCCCCGGTCTGAGCGTCCCCGGATGACGACGCGCGGGCCCCGCTCAGTCGCGGGCGCGTGGCGGAGCGGCCGTACGGCCCGCCTTCACGTCCGCCGCGTAGGTGTCCACGTACTCCTGGCCCGACAGGCGCCGGATGGCCTCCATGATCTCGTCCGTCACCTCCCGCAGCACCCGGGGGTCGCCGACGGCCTCGGCACGGTCGGAGAAGTCCAGCGGCTCACCGAAGATCATGCCCAGGCGCCGGATCCGCGGCAGCACATGGCCGATCGGCTGGACCTGGTCCGTGCCGATCATCGCGATGGGCACCACGGGCGCGCCCGAGGCCAGCGCGAGCTTGGCCACGCCGATCTTGCCGCGGTGCAGCCGCCCGTCCGGGCTGCGGGTGCCCTCCGGGTAGATCCCGAGCAGCCGGCCCTCCCGCAGCGCCTCGAGGCCCGCGTCCAGCGAGCGCAGGGACGCCTCTCCGCCGGAGCGGTCCATGGGCAGCTGGTTCGCCGCCTCGAAGAACCGGCGGGTGACCCAGCCCTTCACGCCCGGGCCGGTGAAGTACTCACGCTTGGCCAGGAAGTGCACCTGGCGGTCGAGCATGGCCGGCATGAACACCGAGTCCGAGACGGACAGGTGGTTGCTGGCCAGGATCGCCGGGCCCTCGGCCGGCACGTTCCCGAGGCCCTTCACCCAGGGGCGGAACAGCAGGCGGGTGGCCGGAGCCACGGCGAACGTCTTGGCGGACCAGTAGAACGTGGACACGAGGGCCTTCCGGTCGGGGCGGTCGGGTGCCTGCCCATCGTATGGTCCGCCTGCCTTACCCTGGCACCATGCCCCGCCCCGTCGCCGTCGCCCCCGAAGACCTCCCCCTGCGCCTCATGCCCGCCGCTCCCGCCCGGCGCGACCACTGCGTCGTGCTCCTGCACGGGTTCACCTCGACTCCGGCCTCCGTCCGCGCCTGGGCCGAGGGGCTCGCGGCAGGCGGCTCCCCCGTGAGCGTGCCCCTGCTGCCGGGGCACGGCACCCGGTGGGAGGACCTCGCCGCCACCGGTGCGGACGAGATCCGCGCCGCCGTCCGGGCCGTCGTGGACCTCGAGCTCGCCCGACACGGCCGCGTGGTCATGGCGGGCATCTCGATGGGCGGCGCCCTCGCGCTCGACGCCGCCGCCCACCGACCCGTGGCCGGGGTGCTCGTGGTGAACCCCGCGCTGCGCTTCGCCAGCCCGCTCGCCCCCTTCGCCCCGCTGCTGGCCCCGTTCGTCCCCACGGTCGCCCCGATCGCGGACGACATCGCGGACCCGACGGCGCGCGAGCGCGCCTACCCCCGCACGCCGGTGGCCGGCGTCGCCGCCCTCGGCCGCATCCAGCGGGCCGCCCGCCGCGCCCTGCCGCGGATCACCGCTCCCGTGACGGTCTACCGGTCCGCCCGCGACGCCGTCGTGCCCGCCTCGAGCCACCGGACCCTGGTGCGGGGCCTGCGCCAGGCCCCCGTGGAGGTGGTGGGACTGCCCCGCAGCCGCCACGTCGCCACGCTCGACCACGACCTGCCGCTGCTGATCGACCACGGCCGGAGCGCGGTCGCCGCCATGACGACGCACTGAGTCGCGCCCGGACCCCACCGCTGCCGGTTGTAGAGTGTGCGTGACACGACTCACACATACTTCCGTTCCGCCGACCACCGGTCGGCGGGACCGACCCAACGCCCGAGGAGTCCCATGCACGAGATCAGCGAGCCGTACCACCCCCGCCTGTCCCCGGAGGCGAACATCACGGACTTCCTGGAACGCCAGGCCACGGAGCGTCCCGACCACGGCCTCTTCGCGGTGCCCGACGCGCAGGACCAGTGGACGGACGTCTCCGCCCGGGACGCCCGCGAGCGCGTGCGGGCCCTGGCCAAGGGGCTGATCGCCGCCGGGATCCAGCCCGGGGAGACGGTCGGGCTCCTGGCCTCCACCCGCCTGGAGTGGACACTGGTCGACTTCGCCATCTGGTATGCCGGCGCGGTCACCGTGCCCGTGTACGAGACCTCCTCCGTCAGCCAGGTGTCCTGGATCATCGAGGACTCGCACGTGCGCGCCGTCGTGACCGGGAACGAGAACCTCGCCAAGACGGTGCGGGACGCGGTGCAGCGCGAGGGCCTGCCGGAGCTGATCGGCCTGTGGACGATGGACCCGGCCGACGGCGCCCCCGGCTCCGGTCTCGAGGCGCTCGTCGCCCTGGGCACGGACGTCACCGATGAGGAGCTCGAGACGCGCCGGTCCTCCGCCGGCCTGGCCGACCTGGCGACCATCATCTACACCTCCGGCACCACGGGCCGGCCCAAGGGCTGCGAGCTCACGCACGAGAACTTCGCGGAGCTCGTCAACCAGACCCTGTCCTCCTCGCTCGGCGACGTCGTCCGCCAGGACACCTCCACCGTGCTGTTCATCCCCCTGGCGCACGTGTTCGCGCGCTTCGTATCGGTGCTCACCGTCGCCGCGGGCGCACGCTGCGGGCACGTCTCGGACATCAAGCGGCTCTCGGTCTCGCTGCAGACCTTCCAGCCGAGCTTCGTGCTGGCCGTGCCGCGCGTGTTCGAGAAGATCTACAACGCGGCGCTGCTCAACGCGCAGAGCGGCGGCAAGGAGAAGATCTTCCGCCGTGGCGCGGACGTGGCGATCCGCTGGTCCCGGGCGCTGGACTCGGGCCAGATGACGGCGCCCCTGCGGCTGCAGCGCGCGTTCTACTCCGCGCTGATCTACCGCCGCATCCGGACGGCCATGGGCGGCCGGCTCGCGTACGCGGTCTCCGGCGGCGGCCCCCTCTCCACCGACCTGGCGCACTTCTTCCGCGGCGTGGGCGTGACCATCCTCGAGGGCTACGGCCTCACCGAGACGACGGCCCCCATCACCGTGGGCCGGCCGGACCGGCTGAAGATCGGCACGGTCGGACACCCCCTCGGCGGCAACCAGGTGCGGATCGCCGAGGACGGCGAGATCCTCACGCGCGGCACCTCGCTGATGCGCGGCTACCACAACCGGCCGGAGGCGAACGAGGAGGCCTTCGAGGACGGCTGGTTCCGCACCGGCGACCTCGGGGCCCTGGACGACGACGGCTTCCTCACGATCACCGGCCGCAAGAAGGAGCTGCTGGTGACGGCCGGCGGCAAGAACGTGGCACCGGCGATGCTCGAGGACGCGATCCGCAGCGACGCGCTCGTCTCCCAGGTGATGGTGGTCGGCGACGGCAAGCCCTTCATCGCGGCGATCGTCACCCTCGACACCGACACCCTGCCCGCGTGGCTCGCCGCGAACGGGCTGCCGAAGGACCTCGACGTCGCTGCGGCCGCACGCGAGGACGCGGTGCGCCGCCACATCCAGGAGGCCGTGGACAAGGCCAACAGCCTGGTCTCGCGCGCCGAGGGGATCCGGGAGTTCCGCATCCTCGACCGCGACTTCTCCCTGGAGGAGGGCCATGTGACCCCGTCCCTGAAGATGCGCCGGTCGGCGATCATGAAGGACTTCGCCGCGCAGATCGCGGACATCTACGGGGAGCCCGCCCCGCACAACTGAACGCCCCCTCGACGACGGCGCCCGGCCCCGCGGCCGGGCGTCGTCGTCCCCGCGGTTCCGGTCAGAGCAGACCGGAGTCCGGCACGTCCAGGCCCAGCAGCGCGTTCTCGACGACCTCGGTGAGGGCCGGGTGGGGCCAGTACTGGCCCCGCGCGAGCCGGTGGGCGTCGATGCCGAACGCCATGCCGGTCACGAGCGGCTGGATGAGGTTCGCGGCCTCGTGCCCCAGGATGTGCCCGCCCAGGATCCGTCCCGTGGCCTTCTCCGCGACGACGGTGCACACGCCCTCGGTGTCCTCCATGGCCCAGCCGTAGGCGACGTCCCCGAAGGACTGGGTCTTCACCGTGATCGCGTCCGCGCCGTAGTCGGCGAGCGCCTGCTCCACCGTGAGACCGACGGAGGCCACCTGCGGATGGGTGAACACGGCCGCCGGCACGGGGCCGAGCGTGTTGGCGCGGAGATCGTCCGGATGCTCCAGGTTGTGCGCGACGACGCGGGCCTCGTGATTGGCTACGTGCTTGAGCTGCCACGTGTTGGCGACGTCCCCGAGCACGTAGACCCCCTCCACCGGAGCACCGTCGGAGAGTGCGCGCTGATGCTCGTCGCTGGCCAGGACGCCGTCGTCGGTGACGTCCAGTCCCGCGGCGGCGGGGTCGAGGCGGTCCGTGTTCGGCGTCCGGCCGACCGCGATCAGCACCGTGTCCGCCTCGATGGCCTCCTCCACGATGCCGGTCTGCTCCTGGCCCTCCGCGCGATCCAGGCGCACCCGGACCCAGCCGTCCGCGGCCCGCTCGGCGTCCTCGACCGGTTCGATCCCGGCCGGGGTCCACCCCGTGCGCAGGTCCCACCGTCGGGCAGCGATCTTCGTGAACGTCGTGGACACGGACATGTCGTGCTGCTTGAGCAGCCGGTGGCCGCGGTTGACCTGGACGACCTCGGTCCCCAGCCCGGCGAAGACGGAGGCGAACTCGCAGGCGATGAACCCGCCGCCCACCACGAGCAGCCGCCGCGGCAGCCGATCCAGTCGCATCACGGTGTCCGAGGTGTGCACCGACGGCAGGTCCAGGCCCGGGATCTCCGGGAGGGTGGGCCGCGACCCCGCGGCGACCACCACCTGGTCCGCCGTGATCTCCCGGCCCGAGGCGGTGCGCACGCGGCGGGGACCGACGAAGCGCACCTCCTCCTGGATCACGCTCGTGTAGTCCAGATCGTCCCGGCGGTAGCGCAGCCCGTCCCGGCTGATGCCGTCGATGCGCGTGAAGATGCGGTCCCGGATGGCCGGGAAGTCGGCGCCCGTGAACTCCAGCCCCACCCCGAGGCTCCGGGCCTCGGGGGGCAGCGCGGCCAGGCCGGCCGGGTAGGCGTACATCTTGGTGGGGATGCAGCCGACGTTCAGGCAGGTGCCGCCGAACGTGCCGGAGTCGGCGATCACGACGCTCCGGCCCTTCCAGTGTTCGCTGATCAGGGAGTTCCCCGATCCGGAGCCGATGATGAGCAGGTCGTGGTGTTCCGCAGAGGTGGCCATGCCTCCCAGGATAGGCACGGGCCCGGACGCGGTGGCGTCCGGGCCCGTGGGGCGGCCCGCCGGCGGCGGGCTCACGCGGGGCTCACTCGATCACGAGCAGCAGGTCTCCGCCGTTGACGGGCGTGACGCCCTCCGTGACCACGCGGCGCACGGTGCCCGCGGCCTGGGCCGTGATCGCGGCCTCCATCTTCATCGCCTCGATCGTGGCCACCGCCTGGCCGACCTCGACGGCGTCGCCCTCGGCCACCTGGACGGTGACCGAGCCCGCGAACGGGGCGGCGACGTGGCCGGGGGTGCCGGGGTCCGCCTTCTCCGCGGTCCGCACGGTGGACTCGATCGAGCGGTCCCGGACGGTCATCTGGCGCAGCTGGCCGTTCAGGGTGACCATCACCGTGCGCATGCCCTTCTCGTCCGGCTCGGAGACGGACATGAGGGTGGCGAGCAGCCGGACACCGCGTCCGAGCGAGATGACGTGCTCACGCCCGGGGACGAGGCCGTAGAGGAAGTCGCGGGTGTGCAGGGTGACGGTGTCCCCGAACTCCTCGCGGTGCGCCTCGAACTCCTTCGTGGGGCCGGGGAAGAGCAGGCGGTTCAGCACCGCGCGGCGGGTCTGTCCGGCCTCGGCGAGGGCGGTCGAGTCCTCCGCGGAGATCTCCACCATGCCCGCGCCCTCGCGGCGACCCTGGAGGGCCTTGGTCCGGAAGGGCTCCGGCCAGCCGCCGGGCGGGTCGCCGAGCTCGCCGCGCAGGAAGCCGATCACGGAGTCCGGGATGTCGAACTCCTGCGGACGCTCCGCGAACTCCTTCGGGTCCACGCCGGAACCGACCAGCTGGAGCGCCAGGTCGCCCACCACCTTGGAGGACGGGGTGACCTTGACGAGGTGGCCGAGCAGGTCGTCGGCCGCGGCGTACATCGACTCGATGGCCTCGAACCGCTCCCCCAGGCCGAGCGCGATCGCCTGCGTGCGCAGGTTGGACAGCTGGCCCCCCGGGATCTCGTGGTGGTACACGCGGCCGGTCGGGGCGGGCAGCCCCGCCTCGAAGGGCGCGTACGCCGAGCGGACGGACTCCCAGTAGGGCTCCATCGCGGTGGCGGCCTCGAGGCCGAGACCGGTGTCCCGCTCGGTGTGCTCGAGCGCCGCGACCAGGGCGGACAGCGGCACCTGGCTCGTGGTGCCCGCCATGGACGCGGTGGCCGCGTCGACGGCGTCCACGCCGGCCTCCGCCGCCGCGAGCAGGGTGGCCAGCTGGCCGCCGGCGGTGTCGTGCGTGTGCAGGTGCACGGGCAGGTCGAACTCGGCGCGCAGGGCGGTGACGAGCTCGCGCGCGGCGGCGGGCCGCAGCAGGCCCGCCATGTCCTTGATCGCCAGGACGTGGGCGCCGGCGTCGACCATCCGGCGGGCGAGGCCCAGGTAGTAGTCGAGCGTGTAGAGCGTCTCCTTCGGGTCCGTCATGTTGCCCGTGTAGCACAGGGCCGCCTCGGCCACGGCGGTGCCCGTGGCACGCACCGCCTCGATGGCCGGGGTGATCTGCTCGACGTCGTTGAGGGCGTCGAAGATGCGGAACACGTCGACGCCGGACGCCGCGGCCTCGGCCACGAACGCGTCCGTCACCTCGGTGGGGTACGGCGTGTAGCCCACCGTGTTGCGGCCGCGCAGCAGCATCTGGATCGGGATGTTCGGCAGCTCCGCGCGCAGCAGCTCGAGGCGCTGCCACGGGTCCTCGTGGAGGAAGCGCAGCGCGACGTCGTACGTCGCCCCGCCCCAGGCCTCCACGGAGAGCAGCCCCGGCAGGGTGTGCGCGACGGCGGGCGCGGCGGCCAGCAGGTCGCGCGTGCGGACGCGGGTGGCCAGCAGGGACTGGTGGGCGTCGCGGAACGTGGTGTCCGTGACGGCCAGCGCGGTCTGTTCGCGCAGGGTGCGGGCGAAGCCCTCGGGGCCCTGCTCCAGCAGCACCTGACGCCAGCCGTGCGGGGGCGCCGCGTCCTCGTTCCGGCTCGGGCCGTCGAAGGGCGAGCGGTCCGGCTCCTGGTGCTTGTCGCCCGGGTGCTCCGGGAGGCGGTCGCGGGGGTCGATGCCCTCGATGCGCGGGCCGTGCGGCTGGTTGACCGTGACGTCCACGAGGTACTGCAGGGCCTTGGAGCCGCGGTCCTGGGAGCGGTTCACCGTGGCCAGCTCGGGGTGCTTGTCGATGAAGTCCGTGGCGACGTCGCCGCTGACGAACTGCGGGTCGTCCATCACGTTCATCAGGAACGGGATGTTGGTGGCCACGCCGCGCACGCGGAACTCGGCCAGGGCGCGGCGCACGCGGCGCACGGCCGTGGCGTAGTCGCGTCCGCGGCAGGTGAGCTTGACCAGCATGGAGTCGAAGTGGGGGCTGATCTCCGCACCGGCGTAGATGGTGCCGCCGTCGAGGCGCACACCGGAGCCGCCGGCCGAGCGGTAGGCGGTGATGGTGCCGGTGTCCGGGCGGAAGCCGTTGGCCGGGTCCTCGGTGGTGATGCGGCACTGGATGGCGAAGCCGCGGACCTGGAGGGCGTCCTGGGTGATGCCCAGCTCGGGCAGGGTGGCGCCGGCGGCGATGCGCAGCTGCGCGCCCACCAGGTCCACGTCCGTGACCTCCTCGGTCACGGTGTGCTCCACCTGGATGCGGGGGTTCATCTCGATGAACACGTGCTGGCCCGCACGCTCGCCCGCCGTGTCCACGAGGAACTCGACGGTGCCCGCGTTGACGTACCCCATCTCCTTGGCGAAGGCGACGGCGTCCCGGTGCAGGGCCTGCCGGATCTCCTCGTCCAGGTTCGGGGCCGGGGCCATCTCGATGACCTTCTGGTGGCGGCGCTGGAGCGAGCAGTCCCGCTCGAAGAGGTGCACGACGTTGCCCTCGCCGTCGGCGAGGATCTGCACCTCGATGTGCCGCGGCCGCAGGACGGCCTGCTCGAGGAACACGGTGGGGTCGCCGAAGGCGGTGTCCGCCTCGCGCATCGCGGCCTCGAGGGAGCCGCGCAGGTCCTCGCGGCGCTCGACGCGGCGCATGCCGCGGCCGCCGCCGCCGGCGACGGCCTTGACGAAGATGGGGAAGCCGATCTCCTCGGCCTGCTCCAGGAGCCACTCGACGTCGGCGCTCGGGTCCGAGGAGGCCAGGGTGGGGATGCCCGCACGCTTGGCCGCGCGCAGGGCCTCGACCTTGTTGCCGGTCAGCTCGAGGACGTCGGCGGGCGGGCCGACGAAGGTGATCCCGTTCTCAGCCGCGGCACGGGCCAGGCCGGCGTTCTCCGACAGGAAGCCGTAGCCCGGGTAGATCGCGTCGGCCCCGGCGTCCTTCGCCACGCGGATGATCTCGTCCACGTCGAGGTAGGCGCGCACGGGGTGGCCCTCCTCGCCGATGCGGTAGGCCTCGTCCGCCTTCTGGCGGTGGATCGAATTGCGGTCCTCGTAGGGGAAGACGGCGACGGTGCGGGCGCCCAGCTCGTAGCAGGCGCGGAAGGCGCGGACGGCGATCTCGCCGCGGTTGGCCACCAAGACCTTGGAGAAGACGGCGCCGGCTCCGGTCGACCCGGCCGCGTCCTCTGGAGGGGTGAAGTTCTCGACAGGTGCGGTCATGGTTGGGAGTGTGTCACACCGCGCCGGAGTTCCGCCTCATGTCGCGCACAGTCACCGCTGCGAGACGAAAGATGACTGACTCGGCCCTCCGGGGCGCCCCGGGGTGGAGGATCAGGCGGAGCGGCGGGCCCGACGCCGCCCGGCCAGCTCGTCCCCCGGCTCGGGGGCGCCGACCACGCTCTCGCGGGGCAGCTCGGCGAGGCTGCCCTCGACCTCGCGCCACACGCGGCCGACGGCGATCCCGAAGACGCCCTGGCCGCCCTGGACGAGGTCCACGACCTCGTCCGCCGAGGTGCACTCGTACACCGAGGCGCCGTCGCTCATCAGGGTGATCTGCGCCAGGTCCTCGACACCCCGCTCGCGCAGGTGGCCCACGGCGGTGCGGATCTGCTGGAGCGAGACGCCGGTGTCCAGGAGGCGCTTGACGACCTTGAGGACGAGGATGTCGCGGAACGAGTAGAGCCGCTGGGAGCCGGAGCCGGAGGCGCTGCGGACCGTGGGGACCACGAGGTCCGTGCGGGCCCAGTAGTCGAGCTGGCGATAGGTGATGCCGGCGGCCTTGCACGCGGTGGGACCGCGGAAGCCGACGTCGTCGCCCCGGGTCGCGCCCTCGTCGAAGAGCGTGCCCTGGGTGCCGAGCGCGGGGGGCCGGCCAGGACCTGCAGTGGGTGTCACGGGGAACCTCCTGGTGCGGGGCCCCCGGTGCGGGGAGGGGGACGCGACCGTCGTGTGCCGCCGGTGACCGTGGCGGCGCTCCCCGGTGACCGTGGGGAGGGCGACGGAGGCGCCCCGGGTGGCGGGGCCCTCTTCCCCTCGAAGGTACGCGCGGGTCCGGGGGCGGTCAACGAAGCCGGCGGCGAGGCCGCGCCGTGTCGCGCCGGCTCCGCTCAGGCGAAGTCCTCGGGGCGCACGGTGTCCAGGAAGTCGCGGAAGTCCTCGACGGCGCGCTCCTGGCCGGCGTCCTCCTCCCCCGTCCGCGCCGGCATGCCGGCGTCCGCGAGCACGGCGGGGCTGCCCAGCACGGGGGCGTCGGCGCGCAGGGCGACCACGACGGCGTCCGACGCGCGGGCGTCGACCCGGGCGCCCGTGGAGAGCACGAGCTCGGCGTGCACGACCTCGTCCCGGACCTCGGTGAGGCGCACCCGCACGACCTCGGCGCCCAGGGCGTCGACGGCGGCCAGGAGCAGCTCATGGGTGAGGGGCCGGGGCGCGCGGACGCCCTCGAGCGCGAGCGCGGCGGCGGCGGCCTCGGGCGCGCCCACCCACAGCGGGACCATCGTGCGGCCGGGCGGATCCACCAGCAGGATCACGTGGTGCTGTTCGGGCAGCTCGACACGCACGCCGAGCACGGAGAGCGGCACGTCGCCGGCGTCGTCGGCGGGCACGGGGCGCGGCTCAGTCATCCCACTGCTCCAGTCCCACGGCCACGAGGGCCGCATGCAGCCGCAGGCTGGCCTGCGCGATCTCGCGTGCCGAGCGGGCCACGCGGGGGCGGGTGCCGGCGTCGCGGCGGGCCTGCAGCGGGGCGACGGCGCGCTCCACCAGGCCCAGTTCGCGGTCGGCCGCGGCCCGCAGCGGGCGGAGGTGCCGGGGCTCCAGGCCGTGGCCCGCGAGCACGACGGCGGCCCGGGCCACGTCCATCGCGTGGCTCGGGTAGCCGCCGTCGGGATCGACGGGCAGGAGCGAGTACTGATCCAGCTCGGCCAGCAGCTCCTCGCCCGCACCGGATTCGGCGGCGAGCTCGGCGCGGGTCCACGACCGGCGACCCCCGGCGACCTCGCGGCCGAGCCGCTCCGCGTCCGAGGACGCCGGGACCGCCGCGGTTCCGGGCAGGCCGGTGGGGCGTTCGCCGCGGTCCAGCGCGGCCAGGTGGTCGGCGATGACCTTGAGCGGCAGGAAGTGGTCGCGCTGCAGGGCGAGGACGAACCGGAGCCGGTCCACGTCCCCGGGCCGGAAGCGCCGGTAGCCGGCGGGAGTCCGCTCGGGCAGGACGAGGCCGCGGTCCTCCAGGAAGCGCACCTTGGACGCGGTGACGCCGGGGAATTCGGCTTCGAGGGCGGCCACGACCTCGCCGATGCCCAGCCGGCCCGCAGGGCGGGCGGCGGGGACGGCGTCGGGTCGCGGGCGCGGATCGGTCACGGGGATGACGGCTCAGCCCCGCGCCGGTGCGGCGTAGTACGTGAGCCGGTATTTGCCGATCTGCACGTGCATCCCGGAGCGCAGCAGGATCTCGTCCACGCGGTCGTGGTTCACGAAGGTGCCGTTGAGGGAGTTCAGGTCCACGAGCCGATGGCCGCCGTCCTCGGCCCGGAACTCCGCGTGACGACGGGAGACCGTGACGTCGTCGAGGAAGATGTCCGCGTCCGGGTGGCGCCCCACGGAGACCACGTCCTCGTCCAGCAGGAAGCGGGCGGACTGGTCCGGGCCCTCGTGGGCGAGCAGCAGCGCGGAACCGGCCGGGAGGGCGCGGATCGCGTCCGACTCCTCGCGGGTGAGGTCCGCCGAGACCAGCGGCGCCAGCTCGGTGAGGTTGATGGCGGAGGTGGACAGGTCCGGTTCACGTCCGGGCTGGTTCATGGGGTGCTCCTGTGCGGGGGCCGGCGCCGCGGCGCCGGATGGAGAGACGAAGGGGACGCCGTCGCCCCGCCGGCCAGCGACGGGGCGACGGCGGACGGGGCTCAGCTGGTGTGCGAGGCGTAGCCCTCGGCGTCCATGAGGCCCTCGAGCTGGGCCTCGTCCGCGAGGGTGATCTCGAACAGCCAGCCGCCCTCGTAGGGGGCAGAGTTGACCAGGCCGGGCTCGCCGTCGAGCTCGTCGTTGACGGCGGCCACGGTGCCGGAGACCGGGGCGTAGATGTCCGAGACGGACTTCGTGGACTCGACCTCGCCCACCGCGGTGCCCGCGGTGACCTCGGTGCCGACCTCCGGCAGGTCCACGTAGACGACGTCACCCAGCGCATCCTGGGCGAAGTCGGTGATGCCCACGCGGACCGTGCCGGCGGCACCGGCCTCGGCGATCCACTCGTGCTCGGCGGAGTACTTCAGGCCTTCGGGGATGGAGCTCATGGAGTGCGCGTCCTTTGTGTGGTCGGGAGTGATGACGTCGTCTCGCAGACTACCGAGCGGCGCGTGATTCGCGCCACTGGCGCGCTCAGAGCACGCCGCGCATGCCGCGACGCACCGGCTTGGCGATGGCCAGCACGAGCAGGCCCACGCCCAGGGTGACCGCACCGATCATGCCGAAGTAGCCCACCTCGTTCTGCTCCGAGTAGGAGCCGGCCAGGGAGCCTGCCAGGGCCGTGCCCAGGGCGACGGACAGGTTGTACAGCGACACCATCATCACCGGGTAGCTGCGCGGGGCGACCTTGGTGGCCAGGGAGAGGCCCACCGGGGAGACGAGCAGCTCGCCCATGGTGCAGACGAAGAGGATCAGCGTCAGCCACAGCAGCGGCACGGCGACGACGTCGGCCACCGGGATGAACAGCAGGAAGGCGATGCCGATCAGGACGATGCCGATGCCGAACTTCACCGGGGTGGCGGGCTGGCGGGCGCCCAGCTTGGTCCACAGCGCGGCGAACACCGGGGCGAACACGATGATGAAGATCGGGTTGATGGAGTTGACCCACTCCATGGGCATGAGCCAGCCGAACAGGTTCCGGTCGAGGCGGTGCTCGGAGTACAGCGCGATCACGGTGAACTGCTGCTGGAAGAGGGCGAAGAACACGGACGTGCCGATGAACAGCGGGATGAACGCCTTCACGCGCGAGCGCTCCTCCTCCGTGACCTTCGTGGAGGTCAGCAGGACGGCGAAGATCGCGATGGCCGCGACGGCGGCGAGCACGACGACGGCGTCGGAGAGGTTGCCCAGGGTGACGACGCCCGTGAGGAACAGGACCACGACGACGGCGACCATCCCCAGGCCGATCAGGCCCCAGCGGCCGTACTGCGACCGCGGCAGCGGATCCGGGACCCGGTGCACGTCCGTGGGCAGGTTCTTGCGGGTCAGGGCGTACTGCGCCAGGCCGATGGCCATGCCGGCGGCGGCGAGGCCGAAGCCGACGTGGAAGCCCAGCGTGTCCCGCGCCAGGCCGGTCAGCAGCGGGCCGAAGAGGGCGCCGATGTTCACGCCCATGTAGAAGATGGAGAAGCCGGCGTCGCGCTTGGGGTCCTCGCGGGAGTACAGGGAGCCGACGAGGTTCGTGGCGTTGGCCTTGAGGCCGCCCGAGCCGACGGCGACGAGCACGAGGCCGAGGGCCAGGCCCGGGACACCCGGGACGAGGGCCAGCGCGATGTGGCCGAACATGATCCCGACGGCGCTGATGAACATGGTGCGCTCGGAGCCGAGCAGGCGGTCGGCGACCCAGCCGCCGAGGATGCAGAACACGTACACCATGCCGCCGTAGGCGCCGACGATGCCCGTGGCCACGGCCGGGTCGATCCCGAGGCCGCCCTCCGCGGCGGTCCAGGACATGTAGTACACGAGCATGGCCTGCATGCCGTAGAAGGAGAAGCGCTCCCACAGCTCCACGGAGAACAGGTTCGCCAGCGGGCCGGGCTGGCCGAGGAACGGGCGGCCGCGCCAGTCGGGGGTGGCGTCGTCGGGACGGGTGGCCGTCGACGCCGCCACGCGGGCGGGCGGCTCGACGTCGGGCACGCGGCCCGCGAGAGGATTCTGGGGATTTTCCACCGATCCACTGTCCTCCTCCGAGGGAGTCAGGGCAAACTCCCTGCCCGGTGACGCCGATCACATCCGCTGCCCGCGCGGCGTCCGTCCTAGAGTGGAGGCCGTGTCCGTCACCTCCGAGATCGCCCGTGCCCGCTCCCTCATCCGCGTGGTCCCCGACCATCCCAGCCCGGGCGTGGCCTTCCAGGACATCACGCCCCTGCTCGCGGACGCCCGCGCCCTGAGGGCGTGCGTCGAAGCCCTGGTGGCGCCGTTCGAGGGGCGGTTCGACCTCGTGGCCGGCCTCGAGGCCCGCGGGTTCCTGCTCGCCGGGGCGGCCGCCGTCCTGACCGGCACCGGCCTCGTGCCGCTGCGCAAGGCCGGGCGCCTCCCGGCTCCCGCGGCCCGTGCGGACTACACGCTGGAGTACGGGAACGCGAGCATCGAGGTGTCGGAAGACCTGCGGGCCGGGTCACGGGTGCTCCTGCTCGACGACGTCCTCGCCACGGGCGGCACCCTCGCCGCCGGCCGACGGCTCATCGAGGCGCGGGGCGCGGAGGTGGTGGGCGCGGCCTGCCTGCTGGAGCTCACGGCCCTTGGCGGCCGGGCCGTCGTGCCGGACACGCACGTGCTGTTCGCGTCCTGAACCGCCCCGCCCGACCGACGGAGAGTGGCGGACCAGGCTGCTCCGCGCCGGGTACGACGAAGCCGGAGCCCCGAACTGCTGAACTCCGGCTTCGTCGACGTGGTCGGGCTAGCGGGATTTGAACCCACGACCTCTTGACCCCCAGGCGTCCAGACCGTTCATACTTCTCCGAAAATGCGACGTGACGGCGTAGCCGAGCTCCAGATGCTCGGCCGCGTAGTCGGCCGGGATCACGACGGAGCCACCTCGCTTCCGGCCAGCACGGCGGAGGGCGAGGGAGTCGTCGTCGCGGACGTCGGTGACCGTCCACCTGTTGCTGTTGCTGACCCAGCCACGCCCGGAGCGCAGGCGCCGGTCGTTGTGTCGGGTGATGACGGTGTCCCCGGCGGCGGCGCGGGTGCCGTCGTGCAGTTCGACTTCGCGGAGGGCGTTCACGATGCCGTCAAGGATCAGCTCGGCGCGGGCTCGCCGGTTGAGGGCGAGCACGGCTTCGTTGGAGTCGGCCACGAGCACCGCCGCCCGCCCGGCCAGCGTGTCGGCGCGCCACGCCCGGTAGGCGACTTCGACCATCGCCTCGCTGTCGCCTTCGGCGATGCGGCCGTGGTCCGCGTAGGCGTTGATGACGCTGGTGTCGCCGTGGCGCAGGCCGAGGGAGGCAGTCTTCTCCCAGGCGTGGGCGAGGCGGTGCACGGCGGTGAGCTCGGGGGCGTCATCCCGGTCGTGGACGAGCATCGCGTAGGCGCCGGCCGCGGTCGGCAACTGGAGCTGAGCGTAGTCCCCGACGACCAACGTCTTCGCCCCGGCCGCGGTGGCGAGGGCGGTGATGCGGTCGAGGGCGAGGGTGCCGGCCATCGACGCCTCATCGACGATGACGAGCTGCCCCCGGCGGAACGTGGCCCCGGTGCGGTCGTGGGTGTCCAGCCACTTCGCCGTGTTCTCGGCGGCAATCCCGAGGTCGTCGGCGAGGACGTGCGCCGCGACCGCGGACGGAGCGAGGCCGACGACAGAGCCTCGGCCGTGCTCGTGCTCCCACGCTCGGCGCAGCGCGTTCATCGCCGTCGTCTTCCCAGCCCCGGCCGGCCCTACGAGCACGTCGATCATCCGGCCTGACAGCGCGATCCTCGCCAACGCGTCCGCCTGGTCCGGGCCGAGGGTGCGGCCCTCCCGGTCGGGCCGGGCCGTGATCCGCTCTACCGTCGCCAACGGCACGGTCGGGCCGGTAGTGGTGCGGGCGCGCTCGAGGAGGCGGTCTTCGGCCGCCAGCAGAACCTCGGAGGAGAACACGGCCGAGTGCTTCGGCCGGAACACTGATGTGCCATCCGGGCGGCGGAACGCCGCGGGGCTCGAAGCGAGCTCGGGCGGGGTCAGCCGCAGCGACACGGACTCGGCGGCGTCGACCACGAGGCCGACGATCGCTTCCCGGTCTTCGGTGGAGGCGAACCTGTAGCCGGTGGTCTGCCGGGCGGCCTCGGCCATCAGGTTC